>JAWKSM010000002.1:0-134277 GCA_041389065.1 Minisyncoccota bacterium | reverse complement strand
TCCAAAAGGTGGAATCTATGTTATTGAAGTCGATAGTCAGCCAATACTTGGCGACGGGGAAATATTACCTTCGATGATGGAAGAAGTTGGTTGTCCCGATCATGTTTGGATTGACCACTTGATTCAAAGGAAGATAAACAACTTGGATTAATTTATGAAAAGATGTTCTTGGCCGGGAGATGATGAACTCATGATTAAGTATCACGATACTGAATGGGGTTTTCCTCTTCATGATGACAGAAAACTTTTCGAATTTTTGGTTTTGGATGCTTTTCAGGCTGGGCTTTCCTGGCGAACTATTTTACACAAAAGACAAAATTTCAAAAAAGCCTTTGATAATTTTGATTACAAAAAAATAGCGAAGTACGACAAAACGAAATTAAATTCCTTGATGAAAGATTCTGGAATTATTAGAAACAGATTGAAAATATCCGGGACAGTCACAAATGCACAAAAGTTTCTAGAAGTTCAAAAAGAGTTTAGAAGTTTCGATAAATATATTTGGCAATTCACAAAAGGAAAAACAGTTGTAAACAAAAATAAATCAAACAAAGATATTCCCGCCACTTCAAAAGAAGCAGAAGAAATGTCTAAAGATTTGAAGAAAAGAGGTTTTAAGTTTGTTGGACCAACAATTTGCTATGCTTTTATGCAAGCCGCCGGAATGGTCAATGATCACCTGGCTGATTGTTTTAGGTATAAAGAGTTGCAAAAAACCCATAAATAGGTAAAATTGTTTTGTTCAGGTTATCTCTGAATATATGAGGGCCTATAGCTCAGTTGGTAGAGCAGTCGCTTTGCAAGCGAAAGGTCAGGAGTTCGAATCTCCTTAGGTCCACATAAAAAAGTTTGGTCCGGATGCGTCAGCATTCGGGCTTTACTTTTTTACATGGAAAAGGAGATTCGAAAGACGGAGCCGGTATACAAGCGAAGTGTAGCGGAGGCTTGTCGGCGAGTCCGGGGAGGAAGTTCTTAGTAAATTATGAGTTTACGAAATAATTTACTTAGAAACTTGACCCCGAATCTCCTTAGGTTCACCATAAAAGAAAAACAACTCACTAAAGGGTTGTTTTTCTTTTATGTGTGTTTTATTTATGAGATTTTTGACATTAAGTTTTTTATACGTAAAATAATTATGAGGGTTCAATTTTAACTAAAAACAAACAAAGATGTTGCAAATCAAAATCACTCCGATTATCCAGTCTAAGCGAAAGTGGCAAGACGACAACTGCTTATTTTGTAGTAGTAAGGCTGAATATGAGGCGTTTGCTCGTCACAACAATATAAATTATTGTATTAGATGTTGCGAATCTATTGTTTGCCAAGAGAAGGCAAAAAAACTTGTTATAAAAAGTATAGTAACTAGTTTGTCTACTCATACTTTAAATTAATTAATATATAGTTAATTATTGAGCAGCATGTCCCGCCCAACGGAAAGCCCGTTACGGCGGGCTTTTCTTTTTCCTAAGTCCACATCTATAATCGACATCATAAAGGACAAAATCCATGTCTTGTATAAATTTTTTAATCAATATTAAATATCGGTCTTTACAAAACACTCAATAAATAAAAACAATGAGTAATCCACATGCAATTTGACAAAATACGTATTAATTATTGATATAATAAATCTATATAAAATATTTTTCAAACAAAGTTTTTTTGTTAATTATTATTAACGTTATTAATTTATTATGGATCAATATAATGGGATGGTAAAAAGCAAAGGTGGCGGATTTATCGGGGTTTTAATAGTTTTAATTATAGTTGCAGTACTTGGATTTTTTGTTTATCCGAGCATCACTCATCAAAAAGGATTAAGTGCACCGCAAAAACTTCAAAGTTCTTATTCTGATGGAAAGCTTTCTCTTACTTGGGATGCGCCAGCAGATGAGGGTGCTAAAATCGATGGCTATGTCGTAAGGGTCTTAGACGTAGAATCTACAGAAACTTTGATTGAAACAGGAAGTTCGGATACGCTGTATAATATTGCCGACCTTAAACCGGGCGACACTTATCTTATATCTGTTGCTGCTATTTCAGAGGGTTCTGCCGGTGACTACACAGATTCGGCCGAAATTACTATTCCTTCTGATTTTTCTCTTGGTCCACCGATAAACGTTACTGGAACAGATCAAACCGCAACCTCTGTAAGCTTGTCTTGGAATCGTCCAGATGGAAGCGATAAAATTACTATTGCGAGTTACGATGTTAATTATCGTGTCTACAATAGTGGTGAGCCATTCACAACAGCCACATCAGAAGAAGCGTCTATAACAATTAGTGACCTAACTCCTTCTACAAAATATGAAGTAACGATTGCCGCTGTTGTCGACAAAGATAATATTGGAGATTATTCAGAAGCTGTTTTGATTGAAACAATTGCAGCAGAAGAAGGTCCAGAGCTGGCATTTTCTTCAGATCCTTCAGTTACACCATCGAGTACAGGTGCGGTTATTACATGGGGAACTGCAAAATCTGCTTCGTCTCAAGTTTATTACGGAGCTACAAATGATTTGGGTTCAATGACATCTGAAATGAACACAACTCCAAGAGTGACTGGACACTCAGTGACTTTAAGTAACTTGGTTCCATGTACTATTTACGTTTACAAAGTGCTTTCTTATGATGCCGAAGGTAATAATATTGAAAGCGCTAAAGGACAATTCACAACAACGGGATGTAAGGGTGATGCAACAATAGTTGTCTCAGACAAAGGAAAGGTTACTTCTGGGGCAGGTGTTACTTTGACTGCAAAAGAGGCTGGAAGAGGTTTGTCTGTGGTTGTTCCTGCCGCTCTTGTTTCTGGAAAAGAACTTGCTGTTCAAGCAATGAAGGTTACAAGAGAAGAGGTTAAAAGTGAAATTTCAAAACCGACAGGTAAGTCATGGATCGGAGGGTCTTATATATTGAGTGCAATAGAGGATGCTACAACAGAAGTTAATTCTTTTGATAAACCTGTAACTGTTTCTATTGATTATCAAAATGAAGACGTAGAAGGAATTGATCCAAACACTCTAAAGATTTGGCACTATGAAGACGGTGCTGGATGGCGAGAGCTTTCTTCTTGTTCTGTTGTGGTAAATGGTGTTGGTGGAACAGTGACTTGTGAGACTTCTTCATTCTCAGTTTTTGGACTTTTTGGTGAGACATCAGACGGAAGTAGTTCGGATTCTTCAGAAAGTTCTTCAAGTGGTTCAAGACCAACAAGCACTTCAAGTAATTCAAACAATACTGTAGTTGTAGAAACTTCAAATGAAAATAATGAAGTTGTTATGGAAAATACAGTAGAAGAAACTGTGGCCCCAGTAAATCCAAATAATGATCCAGGAAACGAGAATATGACTTTTACAAAAAATCTTTGGTATCAGATTAAAGACATGGAAGTTATGATGCTTCAAAAATTCTTGAACAAAAATGGCTTTAAGGTTTCTGAAGATGGGGCAGGATCTTCTGGACAAGAGACAGATTATTTTGGTCCAAAAACAAAAGATGCACTGATTCGTTTTCAAGAAGCTTACAAAGAAAAGATTTTGGTTCCACTCGGACTAAACATGGGAACAGGATTTTTCGGACCACAAA
Source organism: Minisyncoccota bacterium (assembly GCA_041389065.1). Lineage (GTDB taxonomy): Bacteria > Patescibacteriota > Minisyncoccia > Phycocordibacterales > CSBR16-119 > JAUPTX01. The sequence continues at coordinate 130,695 of JAWKSM010000002.1, read as the reverse complement.
CTAGAGCATTTATAAATTCTCTTTAATAAAAATCTAGCCTTAAAAAACAAGCACTTTTTTGACAAAAGTGCTTGTTTTGATATTATATTTAAAGCTTAAAAGTTGAGGGCTTGACAAAACCTATATATCTAGTGTATAATCAGCCTCGTACAAAACCCTAAAACTTAAAATAATCAGGGTCAGAAATTGTTCGTTCAGAGACATTATTTAAAAGACATTTTTAAGTCTTTTATTTTTGTGTCCTTTATTTGTTGAAATGTAGAAGAAGATCATAGAAGAAAGTTTATTATTTTTATAAGACATATTTAATTATGAAGAAATTCAAGAAAAATCTTTCAAAGACAATTTTTGCTTCTTTCTTTGTTTTTCAATTTGTGGTTACGACTTCGGTTATGCCACTTGTTGCAAACGCAGAAGACATTGTCTCTGATTCAGATGTAAAATCTTCAGAAACAAAAGTGTCAGAAGAAGTAGAAATAAAAGATGAGTCTGTAAAAGACGAATCAGTTATCTCTGACTCTGATAAAGAAGTTATCGAATCTGATGTAATAGATTCAGAAGCTTCTATTGTTGAAGAAGATTCATCAGAAGAAGTTGTGGTTGAAGAACCTGCAACTTCAGAAAATACTGAAGCTCCGATTGTAAAGGAAACTTCAGGAGGTGATGCATCAAAAGACATCAAAAAACCTGAAGACGACAAAAAGGTGCCAGCAGTGGTACGTGTTTGTAAAGTCTTGCTAGACGAAAACGGCCATCAAGTAAATGGTGACGAATTTCCAGGTGCAGTTTTCTCTCTTGATGTTAGTCTTCAAGGAGTTACAAAAACAGCAACTCTAAAGGCTGATCAATATTTTGAAAACAGATTTATCTTCACAGGTGGAAATGCTTTCGACGCAATGTGTGACGAAGTATCATTTTCTTTCGATCCTTCTTTGGAAGGTCCAACAGTTTTCGCAAACTACGGAGAAGAAGGAACATCTGGTGAATATACTTGGGAAAAGAAATACAACGATGGAGATGTTAGCGGAGACGCTGGTCTATATGACGGATCTAATCCAAGATTCTGGTCATATATGGACGAAGCTGGTCTTAACGACAGAACAGATGGAAGTGTTGTCCTAGCGGGCAACACAGCAACTGGTTTCAAAGGACAAATCCTACTTGTAAACAAGTTCACAGGTTACGTTGATCCAAACGACAACGGACTTGGTTCAATAACTGTTTGTAAAGTTATTGCAAAAAGAGTAAACGGAACACCTGTAGTTGCTTCTGCAACTGAAGTTCCAGGTTACACTTTTACTGTTCCATGGATTGGAGCACCAAGTACTCCTGGTACTGAAAACTTCAATGTTCAACCAATGCTTTCTCCTGACGCAACTTTCGCGACAAACGCATTTGTTACAGATAGACAAATAATGTCTGGTTCAAATGGAAACGACGCAATGTGTCAAAAGTTCACAAACTTAACACGAGGAAGTTATTTCTACGGACAAGAAACTATTTCTGGTGGAGACGATTCTGTAACTTGGACAACAAAATACAGTGATCAAGTTCTTGTTCCAGTAAATGGTTTTGAAGATGTTGATACTTACCGAGACAATATTTTCGCAACAGGTCTTGACTTAAACGCTGACCCAAGAGGAAGTATTGATGCAAATGGAAATGCTTTCAACACAAACGCTGACGGACACATTGTTCTAAACAGAAGCAATGCTGGACGACACCGAACTTTGGTTGTTGTAAACATTTTTGAAAGTAAGGTAAAACCTCCAAAATACTGTGAAGCTACAAGAAACTTAATTGTAAACGGTTCATTTGAAACTCCAGAAGTTTCAAATGCTGGATGGGATATCTATGAAAATGGAACAGCTAACCTTGGTTGGACTGTTGCATGGAATGGTATTAATCCAAACGTATCACCAAAACTTGAAATTCAAGAAAATGTTTCTGGATGGCAAGCATATGATGGTGATCAATACGCAGAACTTGATTCAGACCAAAACGGACACGTTGGAAGTCTAAATGGAGAACCTGCATCAACAACAATTTCACAAGTAATAGACACAGTTCCTGGACAATTCTATAAAGTAACTTATCAATTTGCCGCTAGACCTGGTACTCCAGAGTCAGACAATAGACTTGGTTTCTATGTTGATGGCGTGCTTTACGATGATGTTTCTGATTCAGGACTTGGACTAACACAACCATATTGGCAAACACGAATCTTTGCATTTTATGCAAGTTCTACACAAACAACTATTTCATTCTCTGATCTTGGAAATCCAAATTCACTTGGAACTCTTCTAGACGGCGTTGAAGTGGTTTGTGTGGATGATAGTAATCCAGACAATATTCCACCAAAAATTATCGTGATTCCAGACTCTGTCTGTCTACCACAATGACAGCTGACTCATATGATGTTTTATCTGGAGTTAGAGCGGAAGATGCAGAAGATGGAGATATTTCTCACCTTGGTAACGTAACTTCAAATAATATTGTTTTCGGAACAGAAGGTGCTTATGTTGTGTAGAACATTCTGTTACAGACAGTGATGGTTACGGTTTACGGACTACGAAACGTATATGTGAAAGAAAATTGTGGTGGAAATGGTGGGGATGAGAATCCTACACTACACTTCCAGATGTATGTTATGACGTTAATACAACAAACTTTGATTTTCTAGAAGGTGTTGTTGCAACAGATTCACAAGGAAACGTGATCACACTTTCTCTAGATCTAAATGTTATCGGAGAAGAATTGGTTGACTTTACTCAACTAGGTCAAACATTCTCTGTTGAATACATTTTCACAGACCTCATATGCAAGAGAAGTGGTTTACAGTTATAGCTGAATCATAACTATTGAAGATTGCATGCAACGCGTGTAGTGCGGAGGAGATGAAGACGAACCAACAATAATCGTTCCTGAAAGTTTGTTACTGAAAGCCAGGCGATAACAAATGAAACGGATTTGTTTTGATGGAGTTAGCGAAGATCGAAAAGTTTCTACTGAAGACCTAGAAGCAAACACCGTAGCAGAAATTAATCTTGACGGTCTGTTGTTACTGAAATAACTTGCGGTTAGTATATATAATATACAAATTTCTAGTATTCACTGACTCATTCCTAAACACTATTACTGTTACTCGATCTATCTCAGTTAAAAACGATCGTGATAGATGAGGAAACGGAGGTGGTGGCGGTGGTGGAGGAGGTGGTGGAGGGGCGGAGGCTCATCTTCATCATCAGGAAGTTCAGAGGTTCATCAAATGGAGAAGTTCTTTGGAGCTTCAACATGTTGCCTTCTTACAACTTACAATGCAGGATTAGGAAATTCAGGTGGTGAAATTAAAGCACTTCAAACTTTCCTTAAACGAATATAAGGAATGCAGGACTAACAGTAGATGGTGTATAAGAAGATCAACAGTTCAAGCTGTTCACGATTTCCAAGCTTACCACTGGTCAGAAGTTAATGACCTGGACACCGCCACTAAACCAACGATCGCTACCGGATGAACACAAAACAAGACTGACACCACTGTAATATTTGTCATCCTAGAAGCTCCAAGCGACTTTGCAGTTATCCAGGTGGATGCATCAAGTTACAGAAGTTAGTGACATGAAGCCATTCTCAACAGAGCAAATGGAAATGATATATAACTTACTGCAGCTAACAATCAGGACAAGTTCTTGGAGCAAATCAGATTCAAACGTAAACAATGTAAACATTCTAGACATTTTTGATCCTAACTACGATCTAATGTACGGAAAATAAAAACTATTGGATGTAAGATTTGTATTTTTAAACAAAACCTGAAAGGGGTTTTTGTTTTCCACAAAAAATGTAGTGGAGAATAAAATTTGTATTGCTATAATTAGATTAAACAATATGACTAAAAAAATACTTTCAGCTAAGTTAAATATTGCGTGGGTTTCGTTGTTACAATTTTTATCGGATCTGTTTTATAGTTCCAGCAATTGCTTTCACAAAAGAAAAAGAAGTTGTTTGTTTGTTAGTCTCGTATATGTTGCCGAACAAAATCCAGCAGAAAATACTAACGAAGAACCAAAAGAAGAACAGAAATAAAAATAGAAAAACCAAAACTTTTGATTACAAAAGAGTTGCGACTGGTGACGGAAGATCCAGAAGTAAAGTTTCAAGAACAGATCAACAGCAGGGGTTTTTTTGGGTTGCCCAGTCTGGTCCTGATCTATTGGTCAAGAAACAACTCGTTTTGGAAAGGGGACGCAAGACGCGCTGATCCGTTTTCAAGAAGCTCACAGAGATATAATACTAAAGCCCTTTGGTTTGACTAACGGAACTGGGATTGTGGGTGAAATGACAAGAAATTTAATTAATTCCTAATTAAATAATGTATAAACACAGTTAATTTGGTAATATTAGATAAGTAGAGAAAAGCTTGATTTTTATTTTATTTGTGTTATAATATACTACAGAAAAGTTTGAGAAATACTTTATACCTAATAAAGAAAATGATCACAAACCTCATTTTCTACGTGAAAATTTAGTAAGAAGGACAACTGCTTTAGCGGCAATATTCTTTTGTTTGCTACTGGCTCATGTTATTAAAACTCTAAAGTTCTTGATAGCGCGATTCAGTCGGCGTTTCTTGTTGATTTGGCAAACGAAGACCGAGCTGAAGAAGGCAGCAGACCTTTATTATAAAAATGAGAAGCTGTAATGTCGTCGCCTCAAAGCAAATGACATGGCACAAAAGTTATTTTGCGCACGTCAGTCCTGAAGGCGTAACTCCTTGGCAATTGGTTCGATGAAGCTGGATACACTTATATTTACGCTGGTGAAAACTTGGCTATAAACTTCAATAGACTGAAGAGCACCAAAGAGCCGATGAATTGCCCACCGAGCAAATATTTCTGAATAATCGATACGCTGAAAATCGCACAACAGCTGAAGGAATGTATAGCAGACAAACAACCTTTGTTGTTCAAATGTTCGGAACACCTGTTTCTTCAAGTGTTTTAAATAATTCAAACGCACAAGTATCTGAGGCTCAAGAAGTAGAAGAAACCCAAGAAGCTAATCTTGTAGCGGTAAATATCACGCCTGAAGTTTCCGGAAGGACTTTGACGTAAATAAAAAAGCTTTAGAAAAAAACTGAAATAAAATCTGATACAAAACCAGAAGCTCCAACTTCTCAAAATTCTGGAAGTCAAGAAAATAGTGCTTTCAAATACAGAAACAGTTCCGGCTGAAAGCCAAACTGAAATTTTACCGAAACAAGTAACCCAGCTTTTGAAAATCAAAATGTTGCTGGCGCAGAAGATGTTTTACCAAACGAAGATGGAAAAATACATGTTAATCTTGAAAGATATTTTTAGTAAATCAAGATGCTGCAACAAGTACATCATACTTTTTGTTGTAATTTTGTTTGCACTTATTCTAAAATTTTCGTTTCTATAAGAACTCAGCATCCAAAACATCGTTACGGTACTGCTTTTGATTCTTGTTTTATTTTTAGCAAAGTGCTAACTAGAAATGTTCAAATCCAGTAATTGCTGCTGCGTAATTAAATTTTTAACCTAATTTATTATTTCAGGTAAATCGTTGACAATTATAGTTATATGATATAATTCAAAAAAGACGACGATTTTTAATTAACTATTTTTTATAAGCTTTTTATCAGTCAAATTATTATTTTAATGTTAGTAGTTAGATAAGATTATTATGAAAGTACAAAACATATTATCAAAATCACTAGGAATATTTACTGTTTTTGCAATGACATTCAACATGAAATGTACAAATCGAAGTTCCAACTTCAATTTCTGAAGAAAAAAGTTGAAGTAAAACTGAAGAAATTTCAAATGACAAAGAAGCTTATTTGAAGAAGAGGTAAAAATGAATAGAATCTCAAAAGAAGAAGAACTCAGAAAACTGAAGAAGCAATTAAAGAAGGTGAGCTTGTTGAAGCAGAAGTTGTTTTTGACGAAACAGCAAATGGAAGAAGTTGCCACAAGGCTGCAAATCAATATTGTGCTGCCACCAGTTGCAAACGCTTCTATCACAGTTTGTGCCAATCGCTAAGAAAAGTTGGCGATGAAATTATGATTGCTGATGGGCAGTTCCAGGATACACATTTACAATTCCTTGGGTTGGAAAACCAGCAACACCAGGAACAGAAGGACTAAATGCTCAACCTGTAATCAACCCAGACGCAGTTTTCACAACTGACGCGTTTACTCCAACAAAAGCATTTTTTGGAGAAACTCCAGACAGTGAATGTATAAAATTCTCAAACCTTACATGGCCGGAAGGCTTTGACAAGAAGAAATCACAGGTGGTGATGATTCTGTAACTTGGACAACAAAATACAGTGATCAAATATTGCTTCCAGTTGATGCTTTTGAAGATGTTGACGAATACAACGACAACCTTTTCACTTCTGGTCTTGACTTAAATCTTGATCCAAAAGGAAGTATCGATGCAGATGGAAATTCATTTAACACAAACGCAGACGGACACATTGTTCTAAACCAAAGTAACGCAGGAAGAAATAGAACAATTATCGTTCTAAACATCTTTGAAGAAAATCCAAGATATTGTGACATTCAAGAAAATCTTGTTGCAAACGGAGGATTTGAATATCCTATTGCTCCAGAAAATTCTTGGGATATTTATGACAACGGAACACCAGGTCTTGGATGGAATGTTGAATGGCGAAGCGATATTGCTGGTGCGCCAGAAGTTGCAAAGCTTGAACTACATAATGGTGTAAATGGATGGACAAGTTATGAAGGAAATCAACACTCAGAGCTTGATACTGATTACGGAAATCCAGCAGGCGGAGCGGCGTCAGTTAGAATTTCTCAAGATATTTCTACAATCCCGGGACAATACTACGAACTTAGTTATGCATTTTCTCCACGACCTGGAACATATGAAGGTGAAAATATTTTAAAAGTTTTCATTAATGGAGATCATAAAGACACCCAATCAACTGGGGCATATGCAGGTATTAATACTTCTTGGACAACTTACACTATAGGATTCACTGCAACATCTTCAGTTACAACAATCGCATTTGAAGATGCTGGTTTTCCAAACTCAACTGGAACTTTCCTAGATGATGTAAGAGTTGTATGTGCTGATGAACCAATTGATGAAGAACCAGGTGACAATAATCCGACTAATGGTGATGGAAATCAAGACACACCTCCACAACAAACTTCAGGTGGCTCAAGTAGTTCATCTGGATCACGATCAGGGGGCTCAGTTTTAGGAGCTTCTACAGAAGGCGATGTTTTGGGAGCTTGTGTTCCATTCACTGAATATCACAAAAAAGGTGATGTTGGTGGAGAAGTTGCAAGAATTCAAGAATTTCTAAATGAAGAAGTGAATGCAGGTCTAACAGTGAACGGAGTATATGATGAAGCTACAGCAAAAGCTGTTGGGGCTTTCCAAGAAAAATACTCTGAACAAATTCTAAATCCTTGGTTCCCATTCTTTAAGAAAAAAGCAACATATCGATGGTATAAAACAACTAAGATGATGGCAAACGAAATAATAGATTGTCCAGAATCAGAAGTTTACCTAGAGGATCCAAAAATTATGTACAAAGTACAATGGACTCCTGAAGTAAAACAAAATTAATCAAATGAAAAACTTCGCCCTTGGGCGAAGTTTTTCATTTGAAAAAGACTTTTTTTCAGGTATTATAGTAATCATGGCGGATAATTATAATCCTCAAAATATAGAGAAAAAATGGCAGGAAATCTGGGAAAAAGACGGTATTTATAAAACCGAAGAATCCTCTCAAAAACCAAAACAATACATCTTAGACATGTTTCCGTATCCTTCGGGGGCTGGACTTCACGTGGGTCACCCTCGAGGCTATATCGGCTCTGACGTGCTTTCTCGTATGCGACGTATGCAGGGCTTCAATGTCCTTCACCCGATGGGCTTCGACGCTTTCGGTCTTCCAGCCGAACAGTACGCCATCCAGACGGGCGAGCATCCATCTGTCATCACTGAAAAAGCTATCGACACTTACAAAAAACAACTCGAGCTTATCGGTCTTTCTTATGATTGGTCTCGAGAGGTGCGAACTATCGATCCACAATACTATAAATGGACACAATGGATTTTCTTGAAACTTTTTGAATCTTTCTACGACGAAAAAGAAAACAAAGCAAAGCCGATTTCAGAACTTGTGAAGAGATTTGAAAAAGAAGATTCTTCTTGGAGCGCAAAATCAGAACAAGAAAAGCAAGATGTCTTGATGAACTATCGTTTGGCATACGAAGGTCTTTCGGAAGTGAATTGGTGCGAAGAGCTTGGAACAGTTCTCGCAAATGATGAAATCATTGACGGACCAAATGGAGAACCTGTGTCAGAGCGAGGTGGTTTTCCTGTGGTGAAAAAGCAAATGAAGCAAATGTTTTTGCGAATTACTTCATATGCCGACAGACTTTTGTCTGGACTCGAAACTATCGATTGGCCAGAGCACATAAAAGAAATTCAAAGGAATTGGATAGGGAAATCAGAGGGTGCGGAAATTGAATTTGCACTAAAAGACAGCGACGAAAAAATAAAAGTATTTACGACGCGCCCTGACACGCTGTTCGGTGTGACCTATCTTGCTGTGCCTGGAACAGAAAATAAATTTACTGGGAAGTATGCAATAAATCCCGCAAACGGCGAAGAGGTGCCAGTGTGGGAGGCGGACTATGTTTTAGAAGGGTACGGTACCGGCGCTGTGATGGGCGTGCCCGCACATGATGAACGTGATTTTGATTTTGCGAAGAAGTTTGATTTACCGATTAAAGAAGTTATAGAAAAGCCAGAAGACTTTGATGATAAAAATATTTATACGGGTTATGGAGTTATAAAAAATAGCGCAAATTGGATGAATGGATTACTCTCTGACGATGCCACACAAGAAGTTGTTGAACATTTAGGAGCTGAAGGTACTGCAAAATTTGTTACAAAATACAAAATGCGTGATGCGGTGTTTGCGCGGCAAAGATATTGGGGTGAACCGATTCCACTTCGACGCGAAGATGGAATTATTCATCCGCTGAAAGAAGATGAGCTACCACTTCTCGACCTCGAACTTCCAAAAGTAGATTCATATAAACCATCGGGAACAGGAGAGTCGCCGCTTGCTGGTGTTTCTGAGTGGGTTTCAAAAGGATACGAGACAAACACCATGCCGGGATGGGCTGGTTCTTCATGGTATTTTTTGCGATATATGGATCCGAAAAACAGCGAAGCTTTTGCCGGGAAAGACGCTCTTAAATATTGGCAAAATGTAGATGTGTATATTGGTGGCGCAGAGCACGCGACAGGACACCTTTTGTATGCTCGTTTTTGGAATAAGTTTTTACATGATTTGGGATATGTGCCGACAGACGAACCATTCAAACTTTTGAAAAACCAAGGACTTATTCTCGCAAGCGACGGACGAAAAATGTCTAAGCGATGGGGAAACGTAGTCAATCCAGATGAAATGGTAGACCGCTTTGGTGCAGATGCGTTTCGTTTGTATGAAATGTTTATCGGGCCGTTTGATCAATACACTTCATGGAACACCGATGGGCTTGTGGGAACACGACGTTTCTTGGAACGCGTATGGCGAGCGAAAGAAAAAATCGGTGCAGAAAATACAGAAATTGATATTTTGGTAAACAAAACAATCAAAAAAATCAGCGATGATATCGAAAACTTTAGATTCAACACGTCTGTGTCTTCAATGATGATTTTGGTTAACAAAATGGAAGAAGCCGAATCTTTTTCAAAAGAAAATTATTTGAGTTTCTTGCAAATCCTCGCGCCCTTTGCACCACACATGACAGAAGAATTGTGGCACGAGCTTGGTGAAAGTGGTTCGATTCACAAGTCTTCTTGGCCGAAAGCTGACGAGTCAAAACTAAAAGACGAAAAAGTAAAAATCGCTGTTCAGATAAACGGAAAAGTTCGCGCGGAAATAGATATCTCACCAGATGCGAGTGAAGAAGAAGCAAAAGAGATCGCGACTTCCGAAAAAAATATAGCAGAGATAATTTCAGGAACCCAAATCAAAAAATTTATTTACGTAAAAGGTAAAATAGTGAACATTGTTATTTAGTCTATGGTAAAAAGAGTTTTTAGTTTATTGCAAAGAGAATTTTCTAACATAAATCAAGCCGCGATTATTTTGGGCTTTTTTACTTTGCTTTCTCAAGTTTTGGGTCTTGTGCGTGACAGAATGTTCGCTCATCAGCTTGGTCCATCGAGTTCGCTCGACGTTTACTACGCAGCTTTTCGTATTCCAGATTTTATTTTTGTTTCGGTTGCATCTTTGGCTTCGGTGACAGTTCTTTTGCCGTTTCTTGTAGAAAAACTTGGCGTTAAAGAAGATGGAGAATTGAACGGTAACAGCGTCAAAGCAAGAAAATTTTTAAACGACACATTTACAGTTTTTCTTTTTGCGATGATCGTCGTTTCTTTTCTATGTCTTATTTTTATGCCGAGCCTTGTGAAGATTGTTGCTCCTGGATTTTCTGGTAATGAGCTAAAAGACCTTATTTTACTTAGTAGAATAATGATTCTTTCGCCAATTTTTCTTGGTCTTTCAAATCTTTTTGGATCTGTCACACAAATGTTCAAAAAGTTTTTTATTTTTGCACTAAGTCCACTTTTCTATAATCTTGGAATAATTTTGGGGATTATTTTCTTTTACCCTGTGTGGGGTTTGCCAGGGCTTGCTGCCGGAGTTGTTCTTGGTGCTTTTCTTCACATGTTGATACAGTTTCCAGTTTTGTTAAAACATCACTTTTTCCCAGCGATTTCTTTTAAAGTAAATTGGACTGACCTAAAAGAAATGATTCTGACTTCGCTTCCAAGAACTATCGGGCTTTCTCTCAGTACGATTTCTTTAATAGCTATCGTGGCGATAGCTTCGCTTATTGGTGAAGGTGCGATTTCCACTTTTCAATTTTCTTTGAATTTGCAAAATGTTCCACTCGGGATTATCGGGATTTCTTATTCTGTTGCAGCTTTTCCAACGTTGGCAAGATTTTTCCAAGGTCAAAAAATGAGCGAATTCGTTTCTTATATTGCACTTGCTGCACGACAGATTATTTTCTGGTCACTTCCAGTAATGTTTTTGTTTATAGTTTTACGTGCGCAAATCGTCCGTGTTATTTTGGGAACAGGAAGCTTTTCTTGGGACGACACCAGGCTTACTGCCGCGTCACTCGCACTCTTTGCTATTTCGATTTCTGCACAAAGCTTGATACTTTTGTTCACTCGTGGTTACTACGCTGCCGGAAACACAAAAAAGCCACTTTATATAAATATTTTTTCTACTTTAATAACAATTATTTCTGCTTTTTATTTTGTTCATATTTTTAAAAATAGCGAACTGTTTAGATATTTTTTCGAAAGCCTTCTTCGAATTGAAAATATTAATCACTCAGAAATTGTAATGTTACCGCTCGCGTATTCTTTGGGATCAATACTAAACGCATTTTTCCTTTGGATAAATTTTAGAAGTGACTTTAAAGTTAAAGATGAAAAAGATTCTTTCTTGTTAAAATCATTTTTCCAAAGTTTTGCCGGTGCATTTTTTATGGGCTATGTCGCATATTCATTCTTAAATGTTTTTGATAACTTTTTAAATATAAATACTTTTTGGGGAATATTGGGACAAGGATTTTTCTCTGGAGTTCTTGGTATCTGTTCTGGCTATGTTGTTCTTAAAGTTTTGAAAAATGAACAAATGGCACAAATTGAAAAAGTTCTAAGCAAGAAAAAGTTTTGGAAAACTCCTGTGGTGCAGGGAAGTGAAGACGAACTTCACACAATGTCGTAAACATATAAAAGCAAAATCCACCCGTTGGGGTGGACGTGAATCGGCTATGAGCCAAACGATAAGAATTTCTTATCTCGTAAATTTGCGATTGCATTAAAGAACATTTTACTGCTCGAGAAGAAACAAGCTACACGCAGTCGTCAGCCCACCACCACTAAGGCCTATCTTACGTGACACTTGTCTCTTCTCTCGCAGTCTTCCTCCTCACCAGTCGTTCTGCTATCTAACCACAGTGGGCGGATAATTATATTCTACAACCATTGATTTTTTATTGCAAGTTTTGCTTAAAATAAAAGAAAATCCACCTATAATGGTGGATTTTCTTTTATTTTTTAGCTTCTAATTTATGAGGATTATGGTTAGGACATTTTTTATCAGAGCATCTTTCTGGTATGGTTTTTGGTCACACATAAATTTACTGACGTAAATTTTGACCCCGGCTCGGTATTTTTGCCTCTGCTTAGCAAAACAAAATATACCTGCGCCTGACGAAGACAATCATCGCATGCAAAGAAATTTGCATGCTTTACTAATTACTTCTGTAATTTATGAGGTTGTGCATTGCACATTTCTTATCGCTACAACGTTCGGGGATTGTCTTCGTCCCTTCCATCATGAGTTTTCCGCACATTTCGCACAATTTTCCAGTCGGTTTTGCTTTTATGGCATTTTTACAATCTGGATAATTTGAACAAGAATAGAAAATTCCAAATCTTCCACGTAGTTCTACCATTTCTCCTTCTTTACAATCGGTGCATTTTACACCAGTTCTTTTTTTCTTTGCCTCTTCTTCATCTTCTTTTATAAATTTACATTTTGGATATCTTGAGCAAGATATAAACATTCCAAATCGTCCTTCTCGAAGAACGAGTTTCCCGCCGTGTTTTTCTCCGCAATCAGGACAAGTTTCGCCGATTTCTTTTGGTGGCTCAAGTTCTTTTCCTTCTTCTGTTCGCGCACCAGTGCAATTAGGGAAGTCAGAACAACTCATAAACTTTCCATTTTTTGAAAGCTTGTAAACCATTTTTTTACCGCAAATTGGGCAAGGGAATTCTGCCGGTGCGTCTCCAATATTTGTCAGTTTTTCTATTCCATCTTTTTCTTTTAAAGCTTTTGTAAATGGTCCATAAAAATCTTCAAGAGTTTTTACATAAGTTCTTTTTCCAACAGCGATTTCGTCTAACTCGCTTTCCATTTCAGCGGTGAAAGAATCAGAAATATAGTTTCCAAAATTATTTTCAATGAAAGTAGAAACGACATCGCCCGTGTCTGTTGGGATAAGAGTTCTTCCTTCTTTCATCACGTAACCTCTGTCAACAATTGTTTTGATTATCGAAGCATATGTTGAAGGTCTTCCAATATCTCTTTTTTCAAGTTCTTTGATAAGTCCAGCTTCTGTATATCTTCCAGGTGGAAGAGTTTCTTTTTCTTCCATATTTGCTTTTGTTAAAGTCAAAGAGTCTTTTTCAGAAAGTTTTGGAACTTCAACATCTTCACCTCGAGATCTTTTGTCTACCGCAAGCCAGCCCGGGAAAAGTATTCGAGATCCGTTTATAGAAAAGTTTGGAATTTTACCATCAGAAATATTTGCAGAAACTTTTGTTCGAAGGATTTTTGCTGGAGTCATTTGTGAAGAAATCGCTCTTTCCCAAATCAAAGTGTAAAGCTTTTTCTCATCTTCTGTTGTTCCAAGAGCTGGTCGCGCCGGGTTTGTTGGTCTGATAGCTTCGTGAGCCTCTTGAGCGTTTTTAGATTTTTTTGAATAGAAGTTTGCTTTGGCGTATTCTTTGCCGAAGTTTTCTTCCACGTATTTAACCATTTGCATTTGGGCCGATTTTGAAAGATTTGTGCTGTCAGTTCTCATGTATGTGATCAAACCTTTTTCGTAAAGTTTTTGAGCCACGCCCATTGTTCGAGATGGTGCAAAGCCAAGACGCGTCGAAGCAACTTGTTGCATTGTCGATGTTGTAAACGGTGGTCTTGGTGCGCGAGCCGCTTCAGTTTCTTTAATAGATACAACAGACCATTTTCCAACTTTTGCATTTTCGAAAATTTCTTCTGCTTCTTTTTTGTCCCAAATTTCTTTGTCACAAGTAAAAAGCATTTCGTCGCCACCCCCTTTTAAAAGTGCAGAAAGCACATAATAGTTTTCAGGTTTGAAAGCACGAATTTCTCTTTCGCGTTCCATGATAATCCGAAGAGCAGGGGATTGAACACGACCTGCTGAAAGTCCATATCTAACTTTTTTCCAAATAAGTCCAGAAAGATCGTATCCAAAAAGCCTGTCTAAAACTCGGCGAGCTTCTTGGGCGTTTTTTAAATTTATATCAACTTCTCGTGGATGAAGAAGCGCCTCTTTGATCGCGCTTTCTGTAATTTCGTTGAAGACAATTCTCTTTGGGTTTTTAAGTCCAAGTGTTTCTTCGAGGTGCCAAGCAATAGCTTCACCTTCGCGGTCGAGGTCGGTTGCAAGAACAACTTCATCTGCCTTGTTCGCGATTTTTTTAAGTTCATCAACAACCTTCTTTTTAAGAGGTGATATTTCGTATGTTGGTTTAAATCCGTTTCTAATATCAACGGCTTTTTTGTTTGATTTTGGCAAATCTCTGATATGTCCAACAGACGCACGAACAGTGTACTTGTTGTCCAAGTACTTTTCTATAGTCTTTGCTTTCGATGGTGACTCTACTATTAATAGTTTCATATATTGATACAGTAATACTACGAATTTTTAATTTATGCAAACTGGGGACATAAATGGGCGGGAAATTCCCGCCCATATTAATCGATATTGTGAACATCTTGAAAATTCATACTTGCCTGTAAACACACCCAATCTTTCACCGGCCTGTTTGCGTAAACGACAACCAAATGTTTTTCCCTATCCATATAATTTTTTATAGCTCTCATAAGTGTCATCATTGGTGGCTCGACTTCCGTAAGAGTTATTTCTGTTGTCGAGCCCTCAGAAGAGATTGTTATCTGGTGTTCATACATTCGTATTTCTAAAACCCGAATTATCTCCATTCTACTTCTGATCTCTGCTTCCTTACCATCTATGATGATCTTTGGGGTTTCGTAGCTTACTATCATAAGCACGCTGGTTTCGCTTTTCATTGGAACATGTATTGGTTTATACAACCTTACACATTTAGCTCTGGTTCGTCAATAGTCTTAAATTCTTTCAATTTTTCCATCATTTTCTTTTACAAGTCCGCGAAGTTCGAGCATTGAAACCAAAACATTTATATCTTTTATATTTTTATCCAACTCCTCACAAATCTCTTCTTTTGACTTTGGTTCGGTTAGGATTCCATAAACCAAACTTTCTTCTTCGGGTAAATTTACTAAAACTTCTTTTTCTTCTTTTACAGAAAGTCCGAGCACTTCTAAAATATCTTTACTTTTTAAAACTGGAGTCGCGCCGTCACGTAAAAGGTTATTTGTGCCTTTTGATGTTGGTGAGTTTATATTTCCTGGAATCACCATAACTTCACGATTGTAGTCTATAGCGAACCTTGCGCTGGTCAGTGTTCCAGATTTTTCTTCTGCTTCTATCAGCAGAACGGCATCCGATAATCCGGCACCAATCCTGTTTCTTTTTATAAAGCTCCAATTTGTTGCCTTGAATTCTGGCTCGAATTCAGACAAAAGACATCCACCAGATTCTAAAATCTTTTTAGAAAGGTTGAAGTTGCTTTTTGGATATAGAACTTTTTTATCAAGCCCTGATCCTGGGATTGCGATTGTCTTTAGCCCTGCACGAATTGCACTTTCGTGAGCAATAGCATCGATACCGAGCGCCATCCCAGAAACAATAACAATAGGGTAGCCTGCAAGTTTTTCTATCAACTTTTCACAAACCATTTTCCCATAAGTGCTGTGTTTTCGAGATCCCACAACCATTAAAAATTTCATTTCTTCGTCTGGGAATTCGCCTTGAATATAGAGTGATTTTGGAGGGTCGCCGATTTCCTGCAAACGATAGGGGATTTTATTTAATTTTTCGATGGGAAACATACTTCCTAAATTGTATCATTTTTTGTATAATACAGGACATGTTAGATATCAAATTTATTCGCGAAAATAAAGACCTCGTAGAGCTGGCTATAAAGAAAAAGAAAGTGAAGCTCGATATAAACGAACTAATAAAGTCAGACGATGAACGTCTGGTTCTTTTGGCTGAAGTTGAACGTCTTCGAGCAAAACAAAATTTGGTTAGTGAAAGAATGCCACAGCTAAAAGATGAATCAGAAAGAGCTGAGCTGATAAGACAAATGCAAATTCTAAAAGAAGATTTGAAAAAAGGTGAAGACTCTTTGAAAGAAGTTATGGAAACTTGGAGAGGCTTGATGCTCAGAGTTCCAAACATTCCAGACGTTTCTGTTCCAGACGGAGATTCAGATGCTGACAACAAAGAAGTAAAAGTTTGGGGAGAAAAAACCATTTTCGATTTTAAACCAAAAGATCATGTTGAGATTATGACAAAGCTCGATATGGTTGATTTTGAGCGTGGGACAAAAGTTCACGGTTTTCGAGGTTACTTTTTAAAAAATGACGGAGCGATTTTGTCGATGGCTATTTGGAGATATGCGATGGATTTTTTTGGAAAGCGTGGCTTTATCCCAATGATTGCTCCGGCTATCGCGAGAAAAGAACATTTTTTTGGAACAGGGCATTTGCCGGGCGACGCCGAAGATTTGTTTGAAACTCAAGACGATGATTATCTATCAGGAACGGCTGAAGTTCCAGTTATGGGATATTACTCAAACGAAGTTCTAACAAAAGCAGATTTACCAAAAAAGTTTTTGGCATTTTCTCCTTGTTATCGAAGAGAAGCGGGAAGTCATGGAAAAGATACAAAGGGTTTGATCAGAGTTCACGAATTTTACAAAGTTGAACAAGTTATTTTATGTGAAGCAAGTCACGAAACTTCTGTAACTTTTCACGAATGGTTAAACAGAAATACGGAAGAATTTATCGAGTCTCTTGGAATTCCGTATCACACTGTGATGAACTGCGGAGGAGATTTGGGTCTTGGGCAAGTTAAAAAATACGATGTTGAGCTTTGGGTTCCTGGTGAACAAAAATACAGAGAAATTTCTTCGGCTTCATACTTCCATGATTTTCAAACACGAAGATTTAACATCAGATATAAAGATGAAGACGGAAAAATTCGTTTTGCTCACTCGTTAAACTGTACAGCTATTCCAACTCCTAGAATTTTGGTTTCTTTAGTTGAAAATTTTCAACAAGAAGACGGTTCAATCAAAATCCCAGAAGCTCTTGTTCCTTATTTTGGAAAAGATAAAATTTCTTAGTTTTTATGATGCGAGAAAGAATAACAAGTACCTCAAATGCTACACGCGAGCGTCAAAAAAAAGCTTTTGTAAAACTTCTTTGGTATTTTTTGTTCCTAATTTTTTTTGTGATTGGACTTTCGTTTCTTTCACGAATCGATAGTTTGCTGATAAAAGAAGTAAACGTATCAGGAAATACAATTTTGAAAGAAGAAGATATTAGCAAAAAAACACTTTCTCTTCTTTCTAAAAAAAGACTTCTTCTTTTTTTCGGACAAAACAAATTTATTCTTTCAAAGAAAAATATTGAAAACAGTTTGAAAAAAGAATTTCCTCGAATACTTACAATAGAATCTTCTTTGGAAGGGAATTCTATTAACTTTTCTTTAACAGAACGTGAAAGAGCTCATCTTTGGTGCGGAGACAATCCGCCAGCATACGGAGACAGGCTTTCTTCGGACGAAGACTGCTATTTTTTGGACAATAGCGGATTTATTTTTGACACTTCGCCAAAATTTTCTTCGGGGGTTTATTTTACTTTCTATAAAAAGATAGAAGATGAAAATCCAATAGGTCAATACATTTTAGATTTTGATTTTTTGAAAGATCTGGAATCTTTTATAAAAGGTGTTAAAGATGCCGGCTTTCCGGTGCATTCGCTTGTCGCGCTAGACGGTGGACAATATGAGCTTTTGTTTAATATTTCGTCGATTCACGGAGATTATGCAAAACTTCTTTTTACTGAAGATCAAAATCTTGAAGAAATTTATAACAAGCTAATTTCTATTGTCGACGAAGATCCATTTAAAACAGATTTTGAAAATTCTCCAAATGGTTTAGAGTATATTGACGCAAGATTTGCAAATAGAATTTTCTATAAATTTGCTGAGTAAAATATGTTTTTTAATTTTTTTAAAAAGAAAATCAAATACGATAAAAATCTAAATGATTCTATAAATTTGGGTTTTTGGGAAAATATTTCAAAAAACAGAAAGCCTTTTTTTGTTTTGGCGCCAATGGCCGATGTTACCGACATTGCTTTTCGTAAAATGATTGCAAAGTATAGTCGGCACGGACAAGAAGGTGGCGGACCAGATGTTTTTTGGACTGAGTTTGTTTCTGCAGATGGACTTTGTTCTCCCGGCAAAGACAAACTCATGATTGATTTGGCTTTTGAAGACACTCAGCGTCCGATAGTCGCGCAGATTTTTGGATCAAATGAAGAAAATATGGAAGCAACCGCAAAACTTTGCAAAGAACTTGGTTTTGATGGAATTGATATAAATATGGGTTGCCCCGACAAGGCGATTATAAAACAATGCTGTGGTGCAGGAGCAATAAGAGATCCAGAAAAAGCGCTCCGAATTATAAAAGCTGTAAAACGCGGTGCGGGTGATTTGCCTGTGTCTGTAAAAACTCGGCTTGGGTTTAATAAAAATGAAATCGAAACTTGGGTTCCGAAAATCCTTTCTTGTGGGATTGCGGTTTTAACAATGCACGGAAGAACAAAAAAAGAAATGTCGAAAGTTTCAGCAAGATGGAACGATATAAAAAGAGTTGTAGAAATTGTACGTGAGTCTGGTCTTAAAACTTTAGTTATTGGAAACGGCGATGTCTTGTCTTTGGAAGACGGAAAACAAAAAGCCACAAAATCTGGCGTGGACGGATTGATGCTTGGTCGCGCAATTTTTGGAAATCCTTGGCTTTTTGATGAAAACAAAAAAGAAATTTCTGTAAAAGAAAGACTGGAAGTAATGCTCGAACACACACGAACTTTTGTGGAAGATTTGGGTCAGTACAAAAATTTTAATATTATGAAAAAGCATTATAAAGCTTACGTTAATAATTTCCCAGGTGCAAAAGAGCTTAGGATTAAACTTATGGACTCTTTAAATTACGAAGAGATTGAAAAACACACAAAAGATTTTCTTGACGAATACAAAGAAGTGTCCTCTTTATAATTTTTGCTAGAAAATTATGATAAGATAATTTTATGTGGTCTTCGGATTGCATAATTATCAGTTAATCAAAATAATTATGGATACTAACGACAACACAATGCCAGAAGAAAAGAAAGATGAAATGGCTCCAGTTACAGAAACTCCGGCTACAGATGCACCAGCATCGCCAGCAGAAGAAACTCCAGCAATGTAATATTGTTTACATAAAAAAGTCGCGGGCCGTGCCGCGGGCGACTTTTTTTTTTTTAATATTCAAATAGGTAGATTCTTGTGTATAATTTAATTATGTCAGAAAATACGAAAAAATTATTGGGAGACTTGAGTATATAGATTTGCCAGAATTTGGTCTTTCAAATATTGTTGCCAAAATAGACACAGGGGCATATAACGGTGCGATACATACAACAAGCGTTATAGAAAAAGAAATCGACAGTAAAAAGGTTATTGAATTTAGTTTGCTAGACGACAGTCATCCTGAGTTCACAGAAGAGTCGTATCAAGTAGATAATTTTGAAAAGAGAAAAGTAAAAAACTCAAATGGTGATTCCGAACTTCGCTATGTGGTGCCGACAAAAATAGTATTGGCGGGCGAGGAGATAAAAGTTAAACTTAGTTTAAGTAATAGAAAAAAATTAAAACATCCAGTTTTGATTGGAAGAAAAATTATTAAAAAACATTTTATTGTTGACGTAAATAAAAAATTCACAAAATAAATTTATGCGTATAGTTATTCTTTCAAGAAAGCCAGATCTTTATTCGACAAAGCGTTTGCTTGAATCTGCAAAAAACTTGGGTCACGAAGTTTCAATAATCGATCACACAAAATGTAATTTGATTATGGAAAAAGCAAAACCAGCTATCAGGGTCGGATCAGAATATATAAAAGATGTTGATATTATTATTCCAAGAATCGGTGCTTCTGTGACTGTTTACGGTGCTGCTGTTATCAGGCAGTTTGATTTGATGGGCGTTCCATCGACTTTGACCTCGACTGCGCTTATCCGTTCTCGAGACAAACTTCGTTCACTTCAAATTCTTTCAAAGTCTGGTGTCGGGATTCCAAAATCTGTTTTTGCTCGTCATCCAAAAGCCGACGATGTTAAAACAATGATCGCTGAAGCTGGTGGAACTCCTGTTATCTTAAAACTCCTAGAAGGAACCCACGGAACAGGAGTTATAAAAGCAGATTCAGTTTCGTCTGCAAAATCTGCCGTTGAAGCTTTTTCAGGAATTAAAAAAGATATTATTGTTCAGGAATTTATTGAAGAAGCGGGAGGAAAAGATATTAGAGCTTTTGTTGTTGATGGAGAGGTTGTCGGCGCAATGGAGCGAAGCGGACAAGAAGGGGAATTTCGTTCAAATCTTCACAAGGGTGGATCGGCTAGACCAATCGAACTTTCTACAAAAGAAAAAGCTGTGGCAGTGGAAGCGGCAAGACTTCACGGTTTGATGGTCGCTGGCGTGGACATGCTCATATCTTCTCGTGGTCCGCTTATAATTGAAGTTAATTCTTCTCCCGGGCTTCAAGGAATTGAAAGAGCAACAGGTGTTAATATTGCAGAAAAAATTATAGAAGCAGCTGTTAAAAAGGTTGATAAAAAAATCAAAGAAAAAGAAAAAGCGAAATCAAAGAAAAAGAAAAAGAAAAAGGTAGATAATAATGAATAGAACAATGGCCCGCCGGCGAAGCCGGCGGGCCATTGTTCTATATTTTGAAGCTTTTTCGCTTCTGATTTAATACACCTATGTCAGAATTAGCTTTGTATAGAAAATATAGACCAAAAGACTTCGACGATGTTTTAGGTCAAGAACATATTGTAAAAGTTTTAAAGGGTGCTCTAAAACTTGGAAATGTTTCTCACGCATATCTTTTTTATGGTCCGCGCGGAACAGGGAAGACTTCCATCGCCAGAATAGTTGCAAATGAACTAAAAACAAAAGACCACGATATTTATGAAATCGACGCAGCGTCGAACAGAAAAATAGAAGATATTCGTGAAGTTCGAGATTCTGTCAGAACTCTTCCTTTCGATTCAAAGTACAAAGTTTATATAATCGATGAAGTTCACATGCTTACAAAAGAAGCATTTAACGCGCTTTTGAAAACTTTGGAAGAGCCGCCAGCTCACGTGATATTTATTCTCGCGACAACAGAGCTTGAAAAAGTTCCGGATACAATAGTTTCTCGTTGTCAGCTTTTCACATTTAAAAAACCAACAATATCTACTTTAAAAGATTTGGTTTTATCAGTTGCGAAAAAAGAAGGTGTGAAGATAGACAACGCTTCAGCAGAAATAATCGCTCTTTTGGGCGATGGATCTTTTCGAGATACACAAAGTACTCTTCAAAAAGTTATTTCGTTTTCAAAAGATAAAGTTTTGACTGCGAAAGAGGTTGAAATGGTGACTGGCGCACCAAGTAGCGAACTTGTAAATGATTTTATTTTGTCGGTTGTCGAAAGCGACGTTTCAAAAGGATTTTCTGCGATAAAAAAAGCTGAAGAAAAAAATATCGATATTGAAATTTATCTAAAACTTATTTTAATAAAACTTCGTCATGCTCTTTTGATGCGATACGCACCAGAAATGAAAAAAGAATTGGAAAATGAAATTATCGATTCAGACAAAGATTTCTTTAAAGAAGTTTTAAAAGATACGAAAGGTGCGATAACTTCAAAAACTTTAGAAGTATTGCTTGAAGCAGAAAGACAAATAAAACATTCTTTTGTAAAAACTCTTCCGCTTGAAATAGCGCTAACAAAACTCGTTTCTTAAATTCATAGATTTTTATTTTCAGACTTTTTGTGATAGAAATATCTAAGAATCCAAAACCCAAAACCCAAAGACCATGAGTATCTACAAGCTTGGTTTAAAGGAGTCGGAAGTAGTTCTTGAGGGAGAAGGAGAAAAGAGTGGCCACTCCCTAGATCCGGGTAAGTACAACGTCTCTGTTGTAAAGGATGAAATAAAATGTGTTTCCGAACCACATTCTCTATTTTCAGAACGAAAACGGAGTCTTGTCGTTGCACCTCCAAGATCTGGGTGGGGGAGGTGAACCCATACTGATGACAAAGGAGGAGATTGCCTCTACAGGCTTTCACTTCATGGATGTCGATTAGTGTTCTGTGGCGGCAGAACGAGAAAATTTTGAGCGCCGGCTTCGCCGGCGCTCTCCTTGATTTTTACTCTATTTTAAGGCACAATAATATCCGTTATTAGTTTCGACTAATATTTACGATCTTGCCGGTGTGCTAGATTTTTCTAAAACCCGCGAGATTTAAACAGAGTAATTAATTTTGCCGGATCGTCTAATGGTAGGACTCTGGTTTTGGTACCAGCTATCTAGGTTCGAGTCCTAGTCCGGCAGCAGCCAAGTGAGAGCTATCGAGACTCTTAAAATCGCTATATTTTCCAAAGCATTTTAAGAACGAGTCATGGGCACGAACCCTCCAAAGGGGGTGTCCTAGACTCTTCAAGTTTCGGTAGAAATCAAAGGTAACTATTCCGCACATTGCATACCTGCTGAGAGCAGTATCCAGAACAGAAAGCCATCTGAGAAGGTGGTTTTTTGTTTGACTTGCACTATACCCCCTAGGGGGTATATAATGCTAAGTATGAAATATATGGAAGATAAAAGTAAAGGAAAGATTATCCGTCGCCTCAAGCTTATCGAGGGGCAGATTCGAGGCCTGCAAAAGATGATTGAAAGCGATACCTACTGTATTGACGTGATCACCCAAACCTCTGCGGTCAAGCAGGGACTTTCCAATGTGGAAGACTTACTGCTCGAAAATCATCTTGGTGGATGCATCCTGAATCAGGTGAAAGCTGGACAGACTGAAAAGGCAAAGCAGGAAATTTTAAAAGTTTATAAGCTAAAGAGAAAATAATTTTATGCACACACAGACATATAACGTAAAAGGAATGCATTGTGCCTCATGCTCATCTGTTATTGAAAAAACATTTAAGAAAGTCGAGGGGGTGCATTCTGCGGAAGTGAACTATGGTACAGAAAGGGCGAAGGTTTCCTTTGATCCTTCAAAAACCAGTCCTCATGACCTCTCTAAGCATATCGAACCTCTCGGGTATTCTCTTGAGGTTCCCGAGACAGCGAACGAGATGGGTATGTCCGAAAGCGAACATGCGGCACATCTAGGGCTCAACCAATCTAAGAAAGAAAAACTTGCTGAGGTTAGTGATATGCGAACGAAAGTTCTCTCTGCAATTCCGCTGGCAGTTTTTGCCGCTTTCGTTATGGGTTGGGATATTCTCGCTGAGTACAGCATCGTTCCTGCAATGAGTTATACGCTCAAGGAATTCTTTCATCATCTCCTTCCGATATTTGCCACTTATATCCTTTTTGTCGTAGGTAAGCCATACCTTCTTGGTTTTTATAGATTTCTCCGATACGGCAAAGCGAATATGGATACGCTTATCGGTATCGGTACGGTAGCCGCTTTTTTATACAGTTTCGCCGTCAGTGCTTTTGAGGATGTTCTCAAGACATTTATTAACGTCGAATATCAATACTACGATGTAACAATTGTAGTCATTACTTTTATTGCGCTTGGTAAATACCTTGAGGCAAGGTCTAAAATTAAAACAGGAGATGCCATCGAAAAGCTTCTCAACCTTCAGGCGAAGACCGCTCTTGTTGTTCGTGATGGGAAGGAAATCGAGATTTCAGTGAATGATGTTAAGCATGGCGATTTCATTATTGTTAAGCCAGGTGCAAAGATTCCTGTTGATGGCGTTATTACTGAAGGGGCATCTTTTGTTGACGAATCGATGGTTACAGGGGAACCGATGCCTGCCCAGAAAAAGATTGGTGACAATGTCGTATCGGGAACAATAAATACAAGCGGATCGTTCACTTTTAAAGCCACAAAGGTCGGATCAGAAACTCTTTTGGCTCAGATCATAAAGATGGTTGAGGACGCACAAGGAAGCAAGGCTCCCATACAGGCACTGGCAGACAAAATATCAGCAATTTTTGTGCCCATAGTTCTTGTAATTGCATTCCTTAGTCTCGGCACATGGCTTATTGTCGGGTCGCAATATCTCGGATTTTCTCAGGCACTTTCATTTGGTCTCGTATCTTTTGTAGGAATTCTAGTGATCGCCTGTCCGTGTGCACTCGGACTTGCTACTCCAACCGCAATCATTGTGGGAGTCGGCAAAGGTGCTAAGGAAGGTATCCTCATCAAAGATGCGGCTACTCTCGAAAAGCTTCATAAGGTAAACACTATCGTCGTTGATAAAACAGGAACAATCACCAAGGGAAAGCCGACGCTTGTTGATATACAAAACTTCTCAAACTTGAAAGATGATGAGCTTGTTTCAATCCTCGCTTCGCTTGAGAAAAAATCAGAGCATCCGATCGCACACGCAATCGTAAACTACGCACAAGAGAAAAATATCTCAATATCTGATGTTTCAAACTTTGAAGGAATACAAGGAAAGGGTCTTAAGGGAAAGATTAAAGACACTGAATATTTTGTAGGTAATGCAAAACTTGTGAGTGATCTCAAGATTTCATTTGACGCTAATAAGTTAGATGAGTTTACTTCACAAGGAAAAACACCAGTCATTCTTGCCACCAATGAAAAAGTTCTTGGTTTCGTGATGGTGGCAGATGAAATCAAGACCGAGTCAGTCGAGGCTATTAAAAATCTTCACGCTCTCGGCATAAAGGTAGTTATGCTTACAGGAGATGATCAAAAAGCTGCAAAGTATATCGGGTCACTAGTCGGTATCGATGATGTTGTAGCTCATGTGTTACCGCAGGATAAGCTTGAAAAAATAAAAGAACTTCAATCGCAAGGTCGTATTGTTGCTATGGCTGGTGATGGAGTGAACGATGCGCCTGCGCTTGCTCAGGCTGATGTAGGGATTGCTATGGGTACGGGTACGGATGTTGCGATCGAGTCTGCAGGCATCACACTTCTTGGCGGTGATATTTCAAAGCTTGTAAAAGCTATCAAGCTTTCCAAAATCACTATGCGAGGAATCAAGCAAAATCTTTTCTGGGCATTCGTCTACAACATTGTCGGTATACCACTTGCCGCAGGTGCTTTCTATCCAATCTTCGGTTGGCTTTTGAATCCTATCTTTGCTGGATTAGCTATGGCGATGTCGTCGGTCTCCGTAGTGTCGAATTCGCTTCGCATTAAAGCTAAGAAATTATAATTATGAAAGCATACACATTACACGTATCGGGTACCCATTGTGCATCATGCAAAATCTTAATCGAAGATGTTTTAAATGATCAAGATTATATTAGTAGCGCACAAGTAGATTTAAAAAATCAAACCTTACGAATAGAAACTGTGAGTGAGAAATCTCCAGAAGAATTGGCAGATTTACTTACTGAGAAGGTAAAACCAAACGGCTATACGGTATCAGTAGAAAGGGTTTTAATAGAAAAACAAAAAGATGATGTTATCTGGAAGGCACTACCTATAGGGTTAGTATTCTTAATACTTTTCTTTGTATTACAAAAGTCAGGGCTATTAAATCTTGGTATCGGTGGCACAACCACGCCTGCCACAAGTTTCATTATTGGATTAATCGCATCTGTATCAAGTTGTCTTGCTGTGGTTGGAGGACTTGTTCTATCACTTTCAGCAAAAATCTCTCAAGACAACGTAAGCGATACAAAAACTTTCATACTTTTCCACATCGGAAGACTTGTTAGTTTTGCGTTCCTTGGCGGGGTGCTTGGCTTAGTTGGGAGTGCTATAGGAATCAGTTTTACTTTTACTGCAATTCTAGGGATTGTTGCGTCAATAGTAATGCTCCTATTGGGACTTAATCTGGTCGGAGTGTTCAAAAAGAACAAGGTTGCATTACCTTCAGGAATTTTTAACTTCTTCCGCAAAATAGAACACAAGACTCTAACTCCTTTAATAATTGGATTTGCTACATTCTTCTTGCCTTGCGGCTTTACTCAGTCGATGCAAGTTGTGGCACTGTCTAGCGGTTCATTTATTTCAGGATTACTTATTATGCTCGCGTTTGCTCTTGGTACGCTCCCGATGCTTTTGCTCCTGTCATTTGGAGGAGCATCACTTGCTAATGGGAAACATGCGCCATTGTTCTTCAAATCTGCTGGAGTCGTGGTAATAGGTCTTGGAATATTTGCACTGCTTGCAGGTCTGGCAGGACTCGGAATTATTAATCCTTTATTTAATATATAATTACTTTATGAACAAAACCGCTTCAATCATTATTACTTTAGCCCTTGTGGTAGGTCTCGGCATCATATTTGTTGGTGGATCAAAGCAAAAAATATCTGATACCACTTCAATACAGCAAGCCCAAAACGTAGAGATACGAGATGGTGTTCAATATATAACGATTGATGCTAAGGGTGGATATTCTCCAAAAATATCTTCTGCCAAAGCAGATATTCCTACCAAGCTTGTCGTTAAAACAAACGGCACCTATGATTGCTCATCATCCTTGGTGATCAAATCTATTGGATACCAGAAAGTCCTAGCTCAAACTGGAGAAGAAGTTATTGATATAGGCACGCCCAAATCTGGAGTTCCACTTCAAGGAGTTTGTGGTATGGGAATGTATAACTTCTCGATCAGTTTTTCTTAAGGCAAGTAGATTTGCTTTTCTTTAAGTAAAATCTTGCTCTTAAAACAAGTAAGCAGTTCTCGTTTCTCTTCGATTGATCCATCTTTCAAAATAAATTTGGCGTAGTCTCTGATATCCACGTCTTTTATTTGTATCTGTTGTTTAGTGTTCAAAACCGACTGATTGAATCGTTTGATTCTTTCAACTTCTGACTTTATTTTCTCTTCAATTTATTATGCTAAAATAAACCCATGAAAAAACTTCAATTTAAAATCAATATAGAAGCTTCAAAGGAAAAGGTTTGGGATACAATGCTCGAAGATGCGACTTATCGCGAGTGGACTTCTGTTTTTAGTCCTGGGTCATATTACAAGGGTGATTGGAGTGCGGGTTCAAAAATACTTTTTCTTGGGCCAGATCCAAGAACCGGGGAAGAGGGTGGTATGGTGAGTATGGTTTCAGAAAACAAACCTTATGAATTTATCTCACTCAAGCATATTGGTTTTGTGCAAAATGGAATAGAAGATACTGAAAGTGAAATGGCAAAAACTTGGGCGGATTCTTCTTTTGAAAATTACACGTTCAATGAAAAAGATGGAAAGACAGAACTCGTGATTGATTTGAATGTTACAGATGAGTTGGCGGGAGAGTTTGAAAGAATGTGGCCAGATGCTTTGAAAAAACTAAAAGAGATCTCAGAGAGATAGAATTTGAGTAAAGATAAATGAAAAAGCCGCCCCTCTGCTTGCAAGCAGAGGGGCGGCTTTTTCTCTTTAAATATGCTATAATAAACCAAGAGAAGTTATTATTAATTTAACTTTAAATCAATATGAAGAATTCAATAATAGTTTTGGTTGTTGCGGCACTTCTTATTTTAGGATTTACAGTGTTTAAAAAAGACAAAGAAATGGAAAACACAACAGAGCCTGAAAATTTGGCGATGTTGGCTGGATGTTATGTTTCAAGAACAGACAACGATGTCTACACTCTAAAAATCCAAAAGATAGAAAACAATGGAGCGTTTTCTGGAACACTTGAGTTCAACAATTTTGAAAAAGATAGTTCAAGTGGAACATATGATGGATTTTACAAAGATGGAATTTTGTTCGGAGGATATTCTTTCACTTCAGAAGGAATGGATTCGCAAATGGATGTTATCTTCAAAAGAATGGGTAATGACTTTGTTAGAGGTTACGGAGAGTTGGACGAAACAGGAACAAGATTTGAAGATATTGATGATGTGAAATATGATGCGTCTTCGACACTATCATTTTTCTCAAAAGAAGAATGTGCAGCTTAGTTTAAAAATTATTAAATAAATTACATGAAAAAAGCAAAAATATTATTTTGGGTTTCAACAAGTCTTATATTCTTGTTCGAAGGTGTTATGTCGGCAGTTTCTTCTCATTCGGAAATGTCTATTGCTGGAATTACAGGTCTTGGTTATCCGCTTTACTTTGTGACGATAATCGCGGCATTTAAGGTTGTTGGATCACTTGTTCTAATTATCCCAAGCGTTCCTTCGAGAATAAAAGAATGGGCATATGCTGGTTTTGGTATAGATTTTATCTGTGCGTTTATCAGCCTTTGGGTTGTAACAGGATTTAACGTTGGACTTTTGTTCCCAGTTGTCGCAATGATTGTGTTAATTATCTCTTATGTTAACTATCACAAAATAAAATAATAAATTTGTTTTAAACAAAAAGCGCGCCTCACGGCGCGCTTTTTGTTGACATTTTTTTATAAAATTGTAATATCTTTCTGAACCTGTAACAACACAACCAAAAACACACATGTACCAACAAGCGCTTGAGGCTCGTTCTAATGAGCAAATGGGGATCGATAGGGTTTTCCTTTCGGAACGGAGATCACTCCACATCTCTGTCACACTTCCTAGTGATGATAGGGTGGAAGAGCTATTTTCCACAAGGTTAAACCAGTTCTGCCTTTCCGATCTGACGCAGGAGTTGCAAGACTACCTTTCTGATCTTGGTCTTATCGGGCCCAATTATAATTTGGGTGACAACCCTCATTTTTCCTTCGGGGAATTGTCGGGGGCTCACTCGGAGTTGAGCGGATCATGCCTTCTGGTTTTCAACGGATACCGGGCAAGACTAATCCTTCTCGACGAAGAAAGGATGAAGGTCTTGAAGCCCTTCCGTGAACAGCTGAGGGATGCGCGTCACATGATTCCTACGAGAGCTCGCGCATGATCGTGTGATGAGTAGTGGAGCCAGGCGACGTAAGTCGCCTGGCTCTCTTTTTTTTGTGGATATTTTTTAGGATTAAATTTGTATGTTGTATATACTTATATTATGAATACAAAAATTTCTCCGAAATATTTTTTCTTTGGACTTTTAATTATTACTCTTGGACTAACTCTATTTTTATTTAAACCATTTTTTAGTGTCTTAGTTTTGTCTGCTTCACTGGCTCTTGTCTTTAGTCCTTTGTATAAATGGCTTCAATCAAAAATGACTTGGCAGTCTGGCTGGCTTGCATCAATTCTAACAACGTTTGTTTTTGTTATTGTTCTTTGTGGTCCTCTTTTTTTAATAGGGAAGCTAATCTTTCAACAATCAGCCGACCTTTATCAGTCTCTAACATCGACATATGGTTCAAATCAGTTTCTAGAAGATCTTGAGCTTAAAATCTCCGGATTTCTTCCAGATGGTATCGATGTCGATTTGAAAAAGCGAGTTGCAGATGTTGTGGCGACACTATCTGACGACGTTGGAAAAATATTTAGTTCAACACTTCACACGCTTTTTTCTTTCTTGCTTATAATTTTTTCAATGTTCTATTTCCTAAAAGACGGACATCGTTGGAAAAAGATGATTATTTTTTTAAGTCCACTTCCTGATTCTTACGACAAAAAGGTTATTCAAAAATTAAAGCAAGCCGTGAACGGAATAATGGTAGGGTATTTGTTTATTGGATTTGCTCAAGGTGCACTTCTTGGTATTGGTCTTGCGATTTTTGGAATTCCAAACGCTGTTTTGTTCGGAGTTGTTGCAGCTGTCGCATCTTTGGTTCCAATGGTCGGAACTGGGCTTGTCGCGATACCGATTATTTTATTTTTGTTCGCAACGGGGGACACAGCTTCTGCTGTCGGGCTTTCTATTTGGTCTGGAGTTGTTGTCGGTCTATCAGATGAAATACTTCGTCCGATAGTTATTGGAACAAAATTAAATATTCCGCCACTTCTTGTTTTGTTTGCTGTTTTGGGTGGGATCTCACTTCTTGGTCCTATTGGAGTTTTGGTTGGACCGCTTTGTATTAGTTTGCTTCACGCACTTATTTCGATATATCGAGACGGAGAAAATATTTAGTGTATAATATTTTATTATTTATAAATTACAAATAATATGTTCACAAAAATTTTAGTAGGACTTTTGGTTTTAGGCGGTGTTGCGTTTTTTATATTCAAGGGAGGCGACAAAGAAATGCAAAATGAAAACACAGAAAATATGTCTTCTGATGCGGGAGAAATGCAAGAATCAGAAAATGTAAATATGGAAGAAGATTTTAACGAAAAGACAACTTTGGCAAAAATTGCACAAAGAGGTGGAAACTACGAATGCACAGTGACCCATTCTTCAGAAGTCGGATCTTCAAATGGAGTTGTGTATATTTCAGGAAAGAAAATAAGAGGAGATTTTACAAGCAAGATTAGTGTTTCTGGACTTCCGGCTGGAATGGGAGATATAAAAACTTCAATGATAAGCGATGGCGAATCAATCTACGCGGACATCGATGACGTACAGAGGTTACCAGTACTGTTTCTGAAGAATCATCATCGGAATCAAGTGGAAGTGTTTCCTAAAAGATCGAGAACTTGATTATAAATGTGTGAAATGGAATGTCGAATCAAAGTTTTCTCTTCCAACAAATATTACTTTCAAACTATTTAAAAAATAAAAATAAAATAAAAAATTTGCCAAAACAAGTTTTGCAATTTTTTTATTTTTTTGTAAAACTTTTTTTTCTAAAAAATTTTTTAGAAAGAAAAGTTTTACAGTTTTATTTTACTCTGTGCATTTAAAAAAGAAGTAAATTTTAGTAACGTTCACTTCAAACAAACTTTCCCTTCAGGCTTTTGTAAAAGTTTTAAGGAGAACGTAGGTTGATATTATTAATAGTTTTAATCCTTGAAGAGTGATCTAACTAATATGTCAAAGAAAAAGCTGCCGAGAAGGTAGCTAAAAAAGCTGCAAGAAGACAGCAAGAAAAAGCTGCGAGAAGAAAAGCGATAATTTATCCCATCAACATAAAATCCCGCATTTGCGGGAGTTTTTGTGTTTTGTTATATATTTTGTTATAATCTTTTTATATGGAAACAATTAAATTTGTAAAAAACGTAACAATTATTTATATTTCATTACTATTAAGTGACTCTTTTATTACTTGGTTTTGTAAAGAAAAATGTCAAACCTTCTAACACACCAGAAGACATTTGGATTGAAGATACTCCCGAAGTTTTATTTATGAGTGAAAAAGGGGTAAGTATTTATCTCGAATCTCCAAAGAAAAATCAAAGTACAGAAAGCCCAATTTATATAAAAGGAAGAGCGCCAGGGAATTGGTTTTGGGCAAAGTGCGCCGGTGACTCTTACAGATGCAAATGGCCGGTTCTTGCGGAACACTATGAGTGCAGAAGGTGAGTGGATGACAACAAATCGTGCCTTTTTCGCAAAAGGAGAGTATAAATTTTTCTAATAACAATCTAACTGATTATGGTTATCTAATTTTCAGAAAAGATAATACCTCAGGCCACGAGCCACAATTCGACGACTCTTCCAAAGTAAGTGTTGCAGGTAAAGAAAGGAAGGGCCCCTACAGGCCCTCTCTCTCCAACTCTCCACGATGGAGAGGGGGAATGAATCTTTTGTCGTAATGCCAAGATTTTGTATCGGAATTATATTGATACTTTTTCTACGGGCGCATGTTTCGATCTTCGAAGAACGAAAAAGGTTGGTCCGGCTAGAGAGTCTGTCAATCTTCTTTGATTTATTGGATAGTCTTCGTTTATAAAATCGCCCTCTCTACTCTCTGTATCATTACCATAAAGAAAAATTCTCCCACTTTTATATCTCAATTGAATTAGAATACCTTGTCCAGGTATCCTGTAGTATTTTGTCTTTCTTGGTTTTAAGTTATTGTTCTGAACATCAGATATGAGCGTTGTTTGTCCAAAAGCGAAATTCGCAATTACGAGCAAGCAAAAGAAGAGAGGTCGCAAGCTTTCATCGTGGCTTAATTTAATGTGCGTTTATTTTAGCGTATAAAAAAATTAACATTTTTTGACAAAAATATTTTTGGGTGTAAAATTAAAAAAACAAACACTTCCGACACATGATTGCCTTAAAAGTCTTCGCCCTCGTTCTTTTCCTTATCTTCACCACTTGTGCTATTTTGTTATTTGTTTATAAACATCAAAAAGATATACAAAACCAATTCTAGTGATAAACCAAGTACTCCTTATGACTGAGGGGTGCTTTTATATGAATTTTAAAATGAAAATTTGTTATAATTTGACCGAGAATTATTATTCATGTAAATGAAATCTATACTATGAAAAACACATTAAAGTAATACTTTGGGTTGTTTGTATCGCAATAGTTATATGTTACACTTGCTTTGGAATGACGAAGAAGAAAAAAGCTGTTGCTCAACTCCTAAAATGACTGGTGGTGTGGGTGGAGACAAACAGAAACAGGTTTAAATGTTGATGTAAGCGTAGAAAATTCTTATTAAATTAATTTAAAAATAGAGTAACTTAGCAAGGTTTAAAATTGGAGAGAAACTGAACTTAGAAAAAAAACAAAAAATATTTTATTGGTGGGGCCATTTTCCTGATAATCTTACTTCTGATTATTGCTTTGGAAATAACAAAGAAGATAGCACTCTCATAAGGGTGGTGTTTTTATAAAAGTGGAAATATTACTTCGTCTATTCGTCTTTCTGGAAAGAAGTTGAATCTTCTCAAAATGTTTCTCTTAGTTTTACTACTTCTGGCCGAGTAGAAGGTGTTTATGTGTCTGAAGGTCAAAGCGTTTCTGAAGGTCAAACTTTGATGAGTCTCGATAACGCATCTCTTTATGCAGATTTAAAAAGAGCCGAGGCAAATCTTGAACTACAAAAAGCGCAATCAAAAGTAGATACAGCTGAACTTGATCTGGCTGTTGAAAATGCTTATGACGATCTTTTAAATAACGACTTGCAAGCTTATCCTCGTTACAGTGGCGACGATTACAACGTAGAATCTCCAGTTGTTGTGGGGTCTTATAAGGGTGGAAATGAGAGGCGAATATTTTCTGAGGTTTATGGATCTGTGGCAACATCAGGTTCTTCATACAGATACACTGGTCCTTTGAAAATGGATCGAGTACAGTAAATGAATATTCTCTTTTGCTCTGGGAAAACTTGGACTTTTCGCTTGAATTCAAATGCAACACTTCAAACTACCACGGGAACTACTGATTGGGTTATCCCAATTCCAAACACAAGAAGTTCGACATATCTTTTAGCTTTGAATAAATATAAAAGCGCAGTTGCGAGTCGAGACGCGAGAGAATCGGGAAGTGTTGCAACTCAAATTGCAAATGCAAAAATAAAACAAGCAGAAGCTGAAGTTTCTAGAATTCAGGCTGAAATAAGTCAGCGTGTTATAAGAGCTCCTTTTTCTGGAACAATTTCTTTTGTTGGGCCAAGCAAGGGTGAAATTGCAAACTCTACAGACGTGGCGGTATCGCTACTTTCTCCAGAAAGTTACAAAATCGTTATCCAAATTCCTGAAATTGATTTGTCTTCGATAAATATTGGGCAGATTGCAAACGTGACACTCGATGCTTATCCAGAAAAAGTTTTTACCGCAAAAGTGACTTCTATAGATCCAGCAGAAACAATAGTTGAAGGCGTTTCTGTTTACGAGGCCACGCTTTATCTAGACGGAATTAATTCAGAAATTCGTTCAGGAATGACTGCGACAGTGGATATTACAACAGGTGTGAAAGAAAATGTTCTAAGAATTAAAAAACAATTTATTGAAAAAGATGAAACAGGCGACTATGTCTATGTTTTGATGGGCGACGAACAAGTTAAAACTTACATAACAACAGGTTTTGTTGGTGGCGACGGACTTATCGAGGTGACAAGCGGTCTTTCTGAATCAGATATTCTTATTGGTAAATTTGAGTAATATGTTAACAGCACTTAGAGTTGGTTTCTTTCTTGGAATACGACAAATCAAAAAATCTAGTAAATGGACGACCGCTCTCATAATTTTTATTATGATGCTCACATTTTTGAATCTTGTGGGTGTGTCTGGTATTTTGGTTGGTCTTATTGAAGGTTCTGTAAAAGCAAACAGAGAACAATACAGTGGAAACGTTCTTCTTACAACTCCAAAAGGCGAATCATATATCGACGGAAGTGGAAGTATTATTTCAATTTTAGATAACACAAAAGAAGTAAAAACTTACACAGCTCGGTTTATTCAGTCGGCGAGTATTGAGGCAAACTACCGAACTCGTCGTGACCCAGATGCGTTAAGAGACAGTATTGGTGGGCAGGTGACTGGTATCGATGTTCTAAGAGAAAACGAAGTTACAAATATTTCAAAATATGTTGCAGAAGGTGAATATTTAGAACCAGGCGATGACGAATATGTTTTGATGGGCGCAAATATGATCCAGCGCTATGTTTCTGCTTTTGGTGAAGGTTTTGACACTCTCGACGATATTTTCCCAGGAACAAGAATTAGAATCTCTTCAAACGGAAAAACAAAAGAATATACAGTCAAAGGAATAGTCGACAGTAAAGTTGACCAAACATCTTTTCGAATTTTTATGACAGAAAAAGAATTTGTTAGATTTTTCGATAGAACAAGTTTGAACGTTAACGAGGTTGCGATTATTGCAAACGATGGAATTTCAGAAAATACTTTGAAAAGTATTTTAATTAGAAATGGTTTTGACAAAGAAGCAAAAGTTCAAACCTCTGAAGAGGCTATCCCACAATTTCTAAACGATATTAAACTCGCTTTCGGTCTTCTTGGAAATATTATTGGAAGTATTGGTATTGTTGTAGCTTCGATTACGATTTTCATTATTATTTTTATCAATGCTATAACCCGAAGAAAATATATTGGAATTTTGAAAGCTATTGGTATCGAGGCCAGATCAATTCAGTTTGCCTATATATTTCAATCACTTTTCTATGCTGTTGCTGGCGCACTTCTAGGAACAATTTTCTTGTACGGAGTAATGGTTCCCGGTTTCGATGCTCATCCGATAGACTTTCCATTTTCTGACGGAATTTTGGTTGCGCCTTTTGACAGTACGATGAGAAAATTTTTACTTCTTATCATCGTTACTTTCTTTGCCGGCTTTATTCCAGCCTCGATGATTATTAAGAAAAATACTCTTGATTCAATTTTGGGAAGATAATTTGCTCGCCAAAACTTTATTTACCCACCAAACTTTACAAACATGATTACTATAAAAAATCTTACAAAAACATACACAAACGGAAAACTCGAGACACATGTCTTGAAGGGAATTGACCTGGAAGTAAAATCAGGTGAATTCGTAGCGATAATGGGAAAGTCTGGTGCTGGAAAATCAACTCTAATGTATCAAATGAGTTTGCTAGACGAACCGACATCGGGAAGTATTGTTGTCGATGGCGAAGAAGTTTTAGAACTTTCAAACAAAGAGAGAACAAGATTTCGTCTCGACAGACTTGGCTATGTTTTCCAAGATTATGCGCTTGTGCCGGAACTTACTGCTTCTGAAAATGTTCTTGTTCCACTTCTCATGAAAGGGCAATTACAGGATGAAGCGAAAAAGACAGCGCTCAAAGCTCTAACAGAGGTTGGGCTTTCTCACCGAGAAAATAACAGA
Organism: Minisyncoccota bacterium; assembly: GCA_041389065.1. Lineage (GTDB taxonomy): Bacteria > Patescibacteriota > Minisyncoccia > Phycocordibacterales > CSBR16-119 > JAUPTX01. Next base: position 95,106 of record JAWKSM010000002.1, on the reverse strand, counting down.
CCTTCACAACTCTCTGGTGGTGAACAACAACGCGTATCTATCGCTCGTGCAATCGCCGAAGATCCAAAAATTCTTTCGCCGATGAACCGACAGCCAACCTTGATTCTGCGTCGGGAAATCACATTATCGAAGTTCTTCGCGACCTTAACAAAAAAGGCCAGACAATCGTAATGGTAACTCACGAAAAAGAATACACACTTTATTGTGACAGAATTATCTATCTTGAAGATGGAAAAATAACGAGGGAGGAGAAGATTGGTAAATAGTCTTTATACAACACGTAACTATTATTACATCATTTATTGCGGGGCTTGTTATGTTTTTGGCGCCGTGTACGCTTCCGCTTGTGCCTGGATTTATTTCTTTTATTTCGCACGGTGAGCGAGAAAAAGTTTTTAACAAAGCGCTTCTTTTTTGTCTCGGATTTTTGCTTACCTTTATGGTCTTTGGGCTTTTTGCGGGGATTTTAGGCCAAGCACTTTTGCCATATAAGCTTGTGATTCAAAAATTTGGCGCGGTAATGGTCTTTATTCTCGGTCTTTCAATGCTTGGATTTTTCCGACTTCCTTTTTTCAAAGGGCAAATTTTTGGCGAAAGTCTTCGAAAAATATTTCATTCACACGCTTCGCCGTTTTTCTTCGGTATTTCTATTGCTCTTGGGTGGAGTCCATGCGTTGGGCCAGTCTTGGCCGGGATTTTCTTTTATGCAACATTTTCATATAGCGTTTTTCAAGCGCTGTGGCTATTTCTTTTCTTCTCGCTTGGATTTATTGTGCCGTTTCTCGTTGTGGCGTATTTTGTAAAAAGAGGGAAAAGTCCGGCTTTAAAATCTTCAAAATGGCTAACTATTTTTTCAGGATTGATTTTGATCTTTATTTCCCTCCTTCTATATTTCGATAGTTTTTATCTTATAATTTCTTGGGCGTATAAAATCTTTGGATTTTTGAATTATGAAGGGATAAATGGATTACTTTAAAGAAAAAGAGGCGCTCCTCTGGAGCGCCTCTTTTATTTTATTTTATTTTATTTATCCTCCAGGTCTTCTTCTTTTTTTGTTCAAGTCCGGGGATTATTGTTGGGATAAATTCTCCGATTTTTGTAAGCCACTTCATAAAATTTCTTTGAATATATCGAAGTAGAAAAAAGGCAAAAATAATAGCAATACCAAGTAGTAAAAAGTTTTTAAATCTTGCAACACCGTCACTTATTATTTGAATTTGTTTGTGAAAATAATTTCCAAGTCCTAGAAAAATATTTACATAGATTACAAGAGCTAAAAAATCATACATTAAAAACTTTTTCCTACTTATCCCAACATATCCAGCAATAACCGGTCCCATAAAACGAAGATAAACCAAAAAACGAGAAAAGAAAATTATTTTGTTTATATTTCTTTCTAAATATTTTGTATTTTTTAAAATTCCTTTTTTCTCAAGTCTCTCTGTTAACTTTTTTGTCAAACGACTTCCGCGTTTTGCCAAGCTAAATAAAATGTAGTCGCTGATTAGCATTCCAAGAATAAAAATCCCTAAAACTGTCGGGTATAAAAAAGAGCCAATTCCAGTAAAATATCCCATTGCTAGCAGAACAATTTCTTCTGGAACAGGTATGATTATATTTGAGAGTAGGGCGAGTATGAAAATCCCGCCATATGTTAGTCCGCCAATGGACATTATCAAATCTGTTTCTTGCACACCCTGATTATACTATATTTTTAAAAATGATATAATTATCTTATTATCCTTAAACTAATAAATTTTATGGACAACAACACATCACAAGTAAAAAAATTCTTTTTTATAATCTTAGCACTTGCAATCATTTTGATTGGTTTTGTGCTTTTACGAAAAAATAAAAACAAAGGAGAAGAGAATCAATATGAAATTGGTATGGCACAAGTAGATAGTGTCGACATTGTTTTGAAAGAATCTTTCCCGGTTCAGGTTGATGTTATGGTTAAAGGTAATCTGCCAGATGGATGTACAGAGCTCGGCGACGTTAAGCAAGCTCTTGTTGCAAAAACTTTCAACGTAACTCTTGAAACAAGAAAATTAAAAGACGTAGACGTAATGTGTACACAAGCTCTTGTTCCATTTGAAAAAACAATTGCTCTTAAAGATGTTGTTGGTATTTCAGCTGGAGAATATACTGTTGATGTAAATGGTGTGAAAAAGAATTTCACAATGGACGTCGATAACTATATCTCAAACGAAGATCCATTGAAGTAATCTATATGAAGTTTCGTTTTGGAATACTCTTAGCTTTATTTTTCCCTGTATTTTTGTTTGCCCAAGAAATTTCTTCTCGGACGGGTTTTGTTGATGGGAGTGTTTGGTTTTCTGATGAGTCAATATCTTTAGGGGAAAATGTAAAAATTCATACCGCTGTTTTTAACGGAGAAGATTCTCGTCTTACTTTGAAGGTTGATTTTATTGATACAACAACCGTTCTTTCAACCAAAGAAATTTCTCTAAGCCCAAACGAAACAAAAACAGTTTCGGCTGATTGGAAGGCATCTTCTGGTTCTCATGAGATTTATGCGCAGATTTCCTATTCTTCTGTTGATGGAAAGCAAATTATTTTAAATAGAGATAAAACAGAAACTGTAACCTTTTCTGTTACAAAAGAAGTTCCGGGAAATGTTGTCAAAAAGGCTCTAATTGGAAAATTTTCAAGTGTTTTTGAAGGCGAGGGAAGTTTTACCGAAAAAGCAGATTCTTGGTTTAAATTGAATTTCAAAAAAAGTGAAGAATTTAGAGAAAAGACTTTAGAAAAAATTGAAAAATCAAAATCTGCAGTTGATAAAAAAAGAAAAGAAAATAAAGATGAAAAAACATTTGTAAAAATTATAAATTTTGTTCACTTTTATTTTTTGGTTGTTGTTAAATATATTTTTTCTGTATCAATAATTTTCTATATAACCGCAGTAATTTTACTTTATATGGCTCTTAGAATTTTGTGGAGAATCTTAAGAAGAATATTTAGAAAAAAACACGAAGAGGATTAATTTATTTTGGGTGACAAAAAAGAAGGGTCGGCGCTCCGCGCCGACCCTCTGTCGTATGGTTCATCACGAAACTAGGCGCCCCCACTTTCGTTGTTTTCTTGGGGAACGAAGTTTTCGGAAGGCTAGCTCTTTGAGTAGTCTTGCTCTGCTGGTCTTAATTCCAAGCCTTTTGGCTATTTCAGGGCACGAAAGCGGTTGGTCATCGTCGGTGTCTATGCCAAATGATAATTTCACAACCATTTGCTCGTCTTCAGTGCAAACATCTTGGAGCATTTTCAAGACATTTGCTTTCTTTTCTGAGTCAGTTACAACATACAGTGGGTCATGACTCGGGTCGGTGCTTTCAATCGTGTCACCAAACGTTGTGCCTGTCTCACGTCCATCTATTGTTGCTGGAAAGTCCGTACTCAAGTGCTTTCGACCCACGTCGTCATAAATTAGACCTTTTACTTTCTCTTTCTCGAGATCAAGAACTTCTGCGATCTCTTCATCTGTTGGTTCGCGTTCTTTTTCTTGCTCGAGTTCTGATATCGCTTTAATGGTTTTATTTATTAGATTAAGTCTGTTTTGCGGGATTCTTACAATTCTAGATTCATTGAACATAGAATCCAGAATACTTTGCCTTATCCACCAGACTGCATAGCTGATAAACTTAAAGCCTCTTGTTTCATCAAAACGACTAGCCGCCTTAACTAATCCAAGGTTTCCAGCGTTTATAAGATCTGGCAAATCTATTCCAAGGCCCTGGTATTTCTTTGCAACTGAGATAACAAACAGTAGATTTGCTTCCACAAGGGTCTTTAGTGCAGATTCATCACCACTCTCTAATCTTCTGGGCCAGGAGAATTTCTTCTTCTACTGTTACAAGTTTATATTTTCTAATATCACTTATATATCTATCAATTCTACGGTCTGTAAAGGTTTTCTCTATGCTTAAGGGTTTCATTCGTCCCATGATCTTGTTGTTTAGGTGCTTGCTTCTTTCAAATAATACAACCCCGCACCGCAAAGTCAATATTTTGATGATTTCTTTAAAACGCTTATAATTTAAATATGTCTAAGAAAATTCTGGCTTTTATTATTCTAATAACATCTTCTATTTTTTTGCCGTTTTGGGTGACCGCAGCCTTGTTTGTTATTTCTGTTTTTTATTTTGAAAATTTTTATCTTGGAATTTTGGCCATGTTTATGTTCGACGTTTTATACGGTTTTGAATCAAAAGAAGCATTTGGCGGAATTGGTTTTGTTTTTCTTGGTTCGGTCGTGGTTTTCATAATTGCAAATTTGGTAAAGAAATTTATAACTTTCAATAAATAATATGAGAATCTTTAAAAGAAAAAAGAATATAGATGACATTGCTCTTGATGAAATATTCATGGATAGTCAAAACATGCCAGATTTTGACACCCAACAATTCGAAGGTCGGATAGAAAGACCAATTTCAAAAAAATCTCTAGTTGCTCTTTCTTCTTTCTTTTTTTTGATAATAACAATTTTTTCATTTAAGCTTCATATTTTGCAAATTAAAAAAGGTGAAGCGTACTACAAAATCAGTGAAAGAAATTCTCTAAATGGTCAAATAATTTTTGCTGATCGTGGAATTATTTATGACAGAAATGGTGTTGAGTTGGCTTGGAATGAAGAAAAAGAAGAAGAGGGAGCTTTTGGAAAGCGTGCATATATTGAAGATGGTGGTTTTGGGATTTTACTTGGATACGTCGACACTCCTAAAAAAGATAAATTCGGTTTTTGGTGGCAAGAAAAATTTATTGGAAAAGATGGACTTGAGAAATATTACGACGATTATTTAAACGGGGAAAACGGAAGTAAATTTGTTGAGAAAAATGCATTGGGGCAAATTGAATCAGAAAATATTGTAAACGATCCTGTCCATGGTCAAAATTTGAATATTTCTATTGATTCACGTTTACAAAAAGTCATGTACGATTCTATTGTTGATCTTTCAGATAGAATTGGATACGAAGGTGGTGCTGGAATGATGATGAATATTAGTACTGGAGAAATCATTGTTTCTACAAGTTATCCTGAATATAGTCCGCAGATTATGTCTGATGGTGGTCCAAGCGAGACAATACAAAGTTATCTGACAAACCCTCGAAAACCATTTTTAAATAGATCTATTTCTGGTCTGTATTCTCCTGGCTCTATTGTGAAGCCTTTTGTTGCTATTGGTGCGCTAAATGAAAACATAATCACAAAAGATACGAGAATTTTGAGTACAGGATCGATAGAAATTCCAAATCCATACAATCCAGAGCTTTCGACAATATTTAGAGATTGGCGAGAAGAAGGGCACGGTTATGTAAATGTTGTGAGAGCTATTGGTGATTCTGTTAACACATTTTTCTACGCTATTGGTGGTGGATATAAAGGTCAGACAGGTATGGGGATTTCAAAGATAGATGAATACATGAATGTCTTTGGTGTGGGTGAAAAAACAGGAGTTGATATGCAGGGCGAGGTTGATGGAGTTATACCAAACCCAGATTGGAAAAAAAGAGTTTTCAAAGGTGACGCGTGGCGGCTCGGTGATACTTACAACACATCGATTGGTCAATACGGTTTTCAGGTTACCCCGGTCCAGATGATCAGATCAATATCTGCAATTGCAAACGAGGGAGTTTTTGTTACTCCAAGTTTTTCTCTTGAAAGTATTAGTGAACCAAAGAAAATTTCAAAAGATATTTCTTCAGAAAATTATAAAATTGTAAAAGAGGGGATGAGAGACGTGGTAAAAGCTGGTACTGGACAACTTCTAAATGTTTCTTATATTAACGTTGCAGCAAAAACAGGTACGGCTCAGACAGGTGCCGGTAATAAATTTGTTAATTCTTGGTCGCTTGGCTTTTTCCCATATGAAAATCCGCAATATGCTTTTGTTGTGATGATGGAAAAAGGTCCTTCTAAAAACGACCTCAGTTCTTCTTTTGTTATGAGGCAAGTTCTTGACTTTATACACAGAGAAGCTCCTGAATATTTCGAATAATTGTTAACATTGACTAAAAGGCCGTAAACCTTTAGAATTACGCCAATATGACAAGAGAATATATAACAAAAGAAAGATCAGAAGAACTAAAAGCTGAGCTTGCGGAGCTTTCTAGCGTAAAAAGAAAAGAAATAATTGAATCTTTAGAATATGCAAAATCTTTAGGCGATTTATCAGAAAATGCAGAGTATCAACAAGCCCGTGAAGCTCAGGCAATGCTTGAAGACCGAATAAATGAAATAAATAGAATATTAAAAGATGCAGAAATTGTATCAAAGAAAAAAGGCGACACGGCTGGGATTGGAAGTAGCGTTTCTGTAAAGAAAAAGGGCGACACAAAAACAAAAGAATATACGCTGGTTGGTGACGGAGAGGCGGATATGGCTCTTGGTAAAATCTCTTACCAATCTCCTTTGGGTGAAGCATTGTTTGGAGCAAAGAAGGGTGACTCAGTAACTTTCAAAAGCCCTGCAGGACCTATCGAATATAAGATAATTGATATACAATAAAATCATGACTCGTTTGGATGAAATTAAAAATGTGCGCCTTCAAAAGATTGAAAATCTGGAAAAAGCCGGAATGTCTGCGTACAGCTTATCTTCTAAAAGAGATTACACTTTAAAACAAGTAATAGATAATTTTAATTCTCTAAAAAACAACTTTTCTGTTGTTGGAAGAATTATGGCTATTCGCGGACAAGGCGCCATTTTGTTTGTTGCTTTAAATGACGGAACAGGTTCTTATCCATCTAGTTGTTTTAAAGAAAGATGTTTTGGGCGAAGAAAACTTTCACTTTTGTGGACAATATAGATATTGGAGATTTTATCGAAGTTTCTGGAGATGCTTTTGTTACTGAACGTGGAGCGAATAGTATTTTGGTTTCTGATTGGCGACTTCTTACAAAATCAATAAGTCCTTTGCCAGAAAAATGGGCAGGACTTCAAGACACAGAAGAAAAATACAGAAAAAGATATTTGGATATTTTGTCTGATCCAGAAACTTTTGAAAGATTTAAAAAGAGAAGTGAAATAATAAAATATATTAGAAACTTTTTTGACCAAAAGGGATTCTTAGAAATTGAAACCCCTGTACTTCAAACGCAGGCTGGTGGTGCAATGGCAAAAACTTTCAACACTCACCACAACGATTACGACATGGATATGGTCTTGCGAATTTCTCTTGAGATTGAACACAAAATGTTGATGACTGGTGGCTTTAATCGAATTTATGAGATTGGTAAAAATTTCCGAAACGAAGGTTCTGACCCAACTCACATTCAAGAATTTACGATGATGGAATGGTACGCTGCATATGTTTCTTTGGAAGAAAATATGATGTGGACAGAAGAATTGCTTCGTGGGATTGCAAGAGATGTAATGAATAAAAATACTTTTACGGTTTTTGATAAAGACGGAAATGGAGTAGAAGTTGATTTTGAAAAACCTTGGCAAAGAGTAAATTTTGCTGATTTGCTAAAAGAAAATGCATCGCTTGATATGTTTTCTGCAACAGAAGATGAAATTCGCGAAAAGGCAATTTCTTTTGGAATGGAAAAAAGTGAATCTCTGAAAACAGGAAAAGCAAATTTGCTTGATTTTGTTTACAAAAAATCTTCAAGAAATAAAATAATTCATCCAACTTTTGTTATGAATTATCCGACAGACTTGAAGCCTCTTGCTTCTCAAAATGGTGATGGAACAGCAAATATGTGCCAGCTTATTATTGCCGGAGCAGAAATTACAAATCAGTATCAAGAACTTGTCGATCCGGTAGAGCAAAGAAGACTTCTCGAATCTCAGGCGAAAGCAAAAGAGGCTGGAGACGAAGAGGCAATGAGTGTGAACGAAGAGTTTCTTACTGCTATGGAACATGGAATGCCGCCAATGACTGGTTTTGGAATGGGAATAGATAGACTTGTTGCCATATTTACAGAACAAAAAAATCTAAGAGACACAATTTTCTTTCCAATAATGCGACCTAGGGGTAAGGAATAGAATTTAATATCTTTTTAAAGATAAAAGAAAGGCGCGCCCGGAGGGCGCGCCTTTTCTTGATCAGTCATTGACTAACCAAGTCCTCGTGGGCCGTCATGATCCTTTAAGGGGTCTTTTTTGGGTACCAACTTCTCGCAGTACCCGGTCATCACTGTAGATACCTCCTTGTTCAGTTTACTTCTACCTTCTGAAGGTTCAAGTCTCATATCGACCTTGAAATCCTTCACTTCTCCGGTTTTCGTATTAATGATTGTGTGGATCATCTTCGTGCTTTTTTAATATAATATAACATTTATAAAAATAGTCAAAGCACCTTCGTTTTCCACAGTTTAAGTGGGAAATGGTTTTTGGTAAGTGGGACAAAGTGGTGTATAATTGTGACTAGGTGGGATAAAGTGGTAAATTAAAAAATGTATGTTAATAGGCGAATATATTCACACAATAGATAACAAAAACAGAGTATCTCTTCCAGCAAAATTCCGAAAGGAAATGGGAAGAGTCCTTGTTGTTACTCCAGGTTTGGATAATTGTCTTTTTATATTTACCAAAAAGGAATGGGTTAAGATTTCTGAAAAACTTTCTGAGTTTTCAATGCTTGCAGCAGACAACAGAAGTTTTAACCGATTTATGTTTGGTGGTGCCACAGAAGTTGATGTCGACAATATCGGCAGATTTTTGCTTCCTGATTTTTTAAAAACACGCGCAGGTTTGTCAGAAAAAGTTGCACTGGTTGGAGTTCAAAACAGAGTTGAAATTTGGAATGACACAAAATGGTCAGCATACAAAAAGTTGGTCGAGAAACAAGCAGATTCATTAGCAGAAAAATTAGGTGGCGCAGGAATGCTCTAGTCTTATGCACAAAACAGTTCTTTTAAATGAATCAGTCGATGCTCTAAACCTGAAAGAGGGAAGCGTTGTTGTTGATTGTACTCTTGGCGCTGGTGGTCACACAGAAGAAGTTTGTAAAAGATTTGGTAACGGTGTAAAAGTTATCGGTCTCGATGTCGACCAAGATGCTCTAAATCGTTCAAAGACAAGAATCGAAAATCTTAATCTTGATTGCGATGTAAAATACGAGCTTTCAAATTTCAGAGAATTCGACACAGTTTTGGGTAAATTAAATATTCCTTATGTCGATGGATTTTTACTTGATCTTGGTTTTAGTTCTTATCAGATTGAAGATTCTGGACGAGGACTTTCTTTCAAGAAAAAAGAACCGCTTTTAATGACACTTAAAAAAGATGTTACAGAAAAAGATATTACAGCGGAAATGATTTTGAATAGTTGGTCAGAAGAAAGTATTGCAAATATTTTATACGGATACGGAAACGAAAGATTTTCAAGACGAATTGCCAGAGAGATTGTCAGCTCAAGAAGCAAAATGCCAATCACAACAACTGTCGACCTGGTTGATGTGGTAGAGCGCGCGGTTCCGTTCTTTTATAAAAGTGGAAAAATTCATCCCGCAACAAAAACTTTCCAAGCGCTTCGGATTGCAGTGAACGACGAGCTGGGCGCACTTGAAGAATTCTTAGAAAAAGGATTCACGGCACTCAAAAAAGATGGAAGGATGGCGGTTATCTCATTTCATAGCTTGGAAGATAGAATAGTTAAAAATTTTTTTAGAAAGAAGAAAGATGAAGGTGAGGCAATCCTAATAACAAAAAAACCAATAATCCCGAGTGAAGAAGAATTGAAAGAAAACCCAAGGTCGAGAAGCGCAAAACTTAGAACATTACAAAAATTATAATTCAAAGAATATGCAAAATAATCAAAAAATGGTAAAAGGAAAATTAAACCACAGAAGAGTCTTTTTCTTCAGTTTAATTTTACTTGTTGGAATAGCTTTTAGTTTGTATATGTTCTTTTTGGGCAGAACAATCTTTGATCTTGTAGACAGAAAAAACGTTGAACAAGAAATCCGTCTTGCATCTTCTCGAATTTCAGAGCTTGAACTTTTGGTTTTGGATTATAATAATGAAGTTACGTTGCAAAAAGCTTACGAACTTGGTTTTATTAATAATGCTGATCCAAAATTTGTAAGTAGAAAACAAACAGCGTTACTTAGATAATGAATACAGTAAGAAAAGGGTTTCTAATAAGAATACGGGTTCTATCCGCATTTGTGATTCTTGTCGGACTTTTGTTGATTGTCCGACTTTTTCATATTCAATATGTCAATAGAGAATTTTATGTAAACAAAAGTGATAGCGCCTATGTTCAATCTGCTGACTCTTTTGATCGTGGAGTTATTTATTTTGAAAAAAAAGACGGTACGAGGATTTCAGCGGCAACAGTTATGACGAGCTATATTTTGGCAATACGACCAAGAGATATTGTCGACAAAGAAAATGTCTATGAAAAAATAAATGAAATTTTCCCGATTGATAAAGAAGATTTCATGCAAAGAGCTTCAAAAGAAAATGATCCTTACGAAGAAATTGCAAAAAAGATTCCAAAAGATGTTAGAGATCAAATAATGGATCTTGATTTGGTTGGAGTTGAAATGCCAAGACACAAGTGGCGATTTTACCCTGGAGAATCTTTGGCGGCACAGACTCTTGGGTTCATGGCTTACAAAGGCGATGAGATAACAGGGCGCTATGGTTTGGAAAGATTTTACAACGACACTTTGGCTCGCGGAGAAGAAGACGTTCAAATAAATATTTTTGCTGAGCTTTTTTCAAATTTTGCTAACGCTGAAGAAAAAGAACTTAGCGGAAAAGCTGATATTGTTACAACAATCGAACCTGTTGTTCAAAATTTTGTTGAACAAGAACTTTACCGAACAATGAAAAAATTTGGTTCAGAAGCTGCAAACGGAATTGTCATAAATCCTCAAAATGGAGAAATTATTTCAATGGTTCACTTGCCAAGTTTTGATTTAAATAATTTTGGTAGTGTCGAAGATGTTTCTGATTATTCAAATCCGCTTGTAGAAAATGTTTTTGAGTTTGGTTCTGTTGTGAAGCCTTTGGTTATTGCTGCTGCTCTCGATGCCGATGTTATTTCTGCCGACACACCTTTTTATGATCCAGGTTTTATTCAAGTTGAAGACAAGAAAATTGAAAACTATGACAAAAAAGGTCGTGGACAAATCACCATGCAAACAGTTCTTTCAGAGTCTCTAAACACCGGTATGGTTTTTTCAATGCGAAAACTTGGTAAGAGTCGTTTTAGGGATTATATGCTTTCTTATGGAATTGGCGAAAAGTCCGGGATTGATTTACCAAATGAAGCAAAAGGTTTAGTTTCAAACCTTGAATCTCCTAGAGAACTTGAATACGCTACAGCTTCTTTTGGTCAGGGAATTTCTTTTAGTCCGATAGTTTTGGTCAGAGCTCTTTCTTCAATTGCAAACGGCGGATATTTGATTGAACCACATGTTGTAAAAAGATTTGAATATGTAAATGGAGAAGTTAAAAATATTGAATACAAAAAAGAAGATGCTAAAAGATTGTTAAAAGACGGAACTTCGGAAAAAATTTCTAGAATGCTTGTTTCTAGCGTCGACAACACACTTGGCGGAGGAAAATATAAAATGGAAGGTCATTCTATTGCTGCAAAAACTGGAACGGCGCAAATACCAAACCCAAGAGGTGGAGGATATATTGAAGGGAAAAATCTTCACTCATTTTTTGGATATTTCCCAGCGTATGATCCAAAGTTCTTAATTTTTATATCAAACACCGCTCCTGTCGGCGCCCAGTTTGCCTCAGAGACTTTGACTGAACCTTTTATAAATATTGCTCATTTTCTAATAAATTATTATGAAATAGCGCCAGATAGGTAAAAAGAAAAGGGGCGCCGGATTCGCCGGCGCCCCTTTTCTTTTTCTTCTATAAAGTTGCTATAATAATCTCTGTTAATTTTAATTATTTTAGTCATGCAAAATCCATTTGAAAATGCGCTAAATCAAATTCAACGCGCAAACTCTGTAACAAGTTTCCCAGAAAGTTTTATTGAAAAACTAAGACATCCAGATAGACAAATCCGAATCTCTATTCCTGTAGAAATGGATAATGGAGAACAAAAAATCTTTGAAGGGTATCGTGTCGAACACAACAACAAAAGAGGACCATACAAAGGTGGAATTCGTTTTCATGAACAAGCCGATATGCACGAAGTAAATGCTCTTGCGCTTTGGATGACTTTAAAATGTGCTGTTGCAAATATTCCAATGGGTGGTGGAAAAGGTGGCGTAACAGTAAATCCAAAACTTCTTTCAAAAACTGAATTAGAAAAAATATCACGAGGCTGGGTTTCTTTAATGTTGCCACTTCTGGGGCCAGAAAAAGATGTTCCAGCGCCAGACGTAAACACAAACGGTGAAATAATGTCTTGGATGATCGATGAGTACGAAAAGTTAACAGGTGAAATGTCTGGGGCAACTTTTACAGGAAAACCACTTTCTCGTGGTGGCTCTGAAGGAAGGGAAGAGGCAACTTCTATGGGCGGGCTCTATGTGTTTAATGCACTAAAAGAAAGTTTAAATCTTGAAGGTTCGCTTTCGGTTGTTGTTCAAGGTCTTGGAAATGTGGGTGGACACGCAGCACTTTTGTTTGAAGCCGACGGTCATAAAATTATTGCTTTGTCTGATTCAAAAGGTGCGATTTTTTCTGAAGAAGGTCTTGATGTAAAAAAAGTAATGGAATATAAAAAAGAAAGTGGAAGTGTTGTGGGTTTTCCAGGATCAAAAGAAATTTCTCAATCAGAACTTTTGACACTTTCTTGTGATGTATTGATTCCCTCAGCTCTTGAAAATCAAATTACAGAAGAAAATGCAAAAGATATAAAAGCTCGATTGGTTCTCGAACTTGCGAACGGCCCGACAACTCCAGAGGCTGACGATATTTTGTTTGCAAAAGGAATTCATGTTGTGCCGGATATTTTGGCAAACTCAGGCGGTGTGACGGTTTCTACTTTTGAATGGGAGCAAAACCTAAAAAATGAAAAATGGACAAAAGAAGATGTTTTAGGTCGTTTGAAAGAGAAAATGGAAAAAGAAGCAAACAACGTTCTAGACAAAGCCAGAAAGCACGAAACAGACCTTCGAAGAGGTGCGTTTATTTTGGCAATGGAAAGATTGTCAGAGTAGGAGTATAATTAAACCATTATAATTTAATTAAAATTTTATGTCAGAAAATCACAGTGAAGGCGACAAACTAACACCAAAATTTTTCTTCCTTTCTTTGGGTGTTCTAGTAACTTTAATCACAAGCGTTGTTTCTTTTCTTTCTCTAGCTTTTGAAGTTCTAAACAAACAATTCCCAGATGTTCTAAATTCTACATATCAATACGGATATTCTTCTTGGAGCTATGACACAATCAGGGGAACACTTGCAACTTTGATTATTGTTTTTCCTGTGTTTTTAGTTCTCTCATATTGTTGGACAAAATCAGTTCGAAAAAATCTTGGAAGTATCGACAAGGTTATAAAAAAATGGATGCTCTATCTTTTAATTTTCCTTTCTTCTATCGTAATCATTGTCGATCTTGTAACTCTTGTTAGATATTTTGTTTCTGGAGAAATTACAGAAAGATTTCTGTATAAAGTCGGGATAACTCTTGTCGTGGCTTTGTATGTGGCTGTCTACTATATTTTTGTTTTGAAAGATAAAAACAAAATGTTCGGAATTCCTGTTTCTGTTTCTGCGTCGATAAAATCTTCTGTAATAGTTTTGGCGTTGGTTGTTTGGAGCTTTAGCGTTATTGGTTCTCCAAAAGAACAACGTGCTTGGCGACTCGACGACAGACGTGTTCAAGATCTTCAATCTATCCAATGGCAAGTTATAAATTATTGGCAACAAAAAGAAAAACTTCCAGAAAATATTTCAGAACTTTCAAATCCGCTTTCAGGATCTATTGTTCCTGTTGATCCAGAATTTGAAAAAGGTGTGGGTTACGAATACCGAAAAACAGGTGATATGAAGTTTGAACTTTGTGCGACATTTTCTGCAGAAATGCCAAAGGGTTGGCAAGAATATTCTGGCGGGGGAGTTAGACCTCTCATGAACTATGCCGAAGATGCAGCAATTTCTTATCCTTATCCTGGTGGTGGAGTGAACGATTCTTGGGATCACAGCGCTGGCAAGAAATGTTTTGAAAGAACAATCGATCCAGATATTTATCCTCCATACCCAAAGCAAGATAGAGTTTATTAGTTTTAAAATGGAGCACTTTAATATAAATAAAAAACTTCATACTGATGTCTTAGAGTCAAAGTATGGACCAATTCACTCAGAGATTGTAAGGCATGATGGATTTATGAGGGAGTCTTTTCTTTCCGATAGTACTGGTATTGCCAGAACATACGCTCTTACTATTTTTGAATATGATAAGGGTAATAAAGAAATTAGTATTATTGATGACAAAATAAAAAGTGGCGGTTTGATCGGAAAAGTTTTTAAAGATTTTGGTTTTGAAGTCCGTAAAAATGTAACAGGTGTTTTTCTTATTGAGAATCCAGATTGGTTAAAGAATAAGTTTAAAGATCAAGATCTTAAATCAAAGGCTCGATTGTCAGAATTTTATGCAAAACAAGAAACGGGTTATCCTATAATTTATGGAACTGTGTTGGAGGTTTATTCACCAGATTTTAGACCTTCTGAAATAAACGATGTTGATATCTCTCAAATTCATCCAACAACAGATGTTCTTGAGCAGGCTGGCTATACAAAATTAGAGATATATGATTTTCTTGCTGAAGATAAAGATTTTGATAGGAATGATGAAAGATATAAAAAAGCAGAAGAATTTATGAAATTATTTCCAGACCCCACTAAACAAAAATTTATAAACTATATAAAATCTAGAAAGTAAAGCAAAAGCCCGGCGCCTTTGGCGCCGGGCTTTTGCTTTACTCATTTATCTAAAAATAGTAGAATAACATCGCATTTCGGCTCTATCGTCTATCGGTTAGGACGGATCCTTCTCAAGGATCAAAGCCGGGTTCGATTCCCGGTAGAGTCACAAAATGCGAAAAGCAGAAAAACTGCTTTGTCTGCGGGCATTTTGTGAAGGCGGAGAAATGTTTTTCTTTGCACCACAAAGAAAAACTTTGAGCCGAGGTCACGAACACTTATATAATTTATGAGTGGAACGAAATAAATTATTTAGTGATTTGTGACACAAAAAACAATTGAGATAAATAATTTTAAATATTAATGAAAAAAGACATATTAAAAATTACAAAATGGAAAAAGACTAACGAGGAATTGTTAGAGTTTATTGCCAGTAAAAAGGTACGTAGCGGGGATGATATTAGGAATTGGATAGCCTTGTGTGTCGTTTATTTTACTGAGGTTGGTGTTCCCGAAAATATAATTAATTATTTTCTTTCAAAATTAGAATATTATAGAGAAAAAGCTGGAAAAAAAGATGATTACTATGGGGTTGTTTCTGGATATGAATTGGGTGATCAGGAAGAGTTAATGTATAACTTTAATGTGGGTATAGGACCTTTTATTTTTGATAATATCAGAAATGGTTATATCGTAAGTAATAAGATAAAAATAAATAGATTATTATCAGGATTAAAACAAGTTGATAATACAAAGATGACTCCTATTCTTGTTTCTTTTAAGGTTGCTGAAAATATTATAGAAAATTATGAAGATGAAGAAAGAGTAATTCCTAAAGTTCTTTTGGAGCAGTTTGATACTGAGAAAAACCAAGGTATTCATTTATCTTTAGAAAGTATTCAGAATTCTTATGAGGATAGGGATGCTAAAAAAATGTTATCTTCTGTAATTACGGCGACTGATTTAGTTTTTGGTTTAATTCCAGAATTAAAAGCAGGAGATAAGATTAGTAAAAAAATTAATAAAATTTTCTCTGACAACAATATCTGTGAAAAATACAGTATTAATTTAGAGATTTTATGGGGGTTAAATAATTCAAGAATTATAAGAAATTATGACTCACATAAACCAAAAAAAGAAAACCATACTACTTTGTATGAAGCAGTAAGCTATTGTCATTTATTAGTTTTATTTACCTGCTCAATTTTAGCCTCGGGTAATATAGAATTATAATATGCCACAAACTTCAGCCTGGGAAAAAGAATACAAAAATCCAAAAATGATTACAAACTCAGATGAGCCTGCGGTGGCTTTTAAAGATTTTGTAAGAAGGCTCTGCAGAAAAGAGAAATTTGAATTTGAAAATGCGAAAGTTTTAGATCTTGGTTCTGGAACAGGGAAGAATGCTTTCTATCTTGCGAATCTTGGATCTTTTGTCTCTGGAATTGAGATTTCAAAAGAAGCTGTAAAAATTTCTAAAAAAAGAGGAGAAAAATATTCTAATTTGACTAATTTTACCGAAGGTGATTTTGGAAAAGCTTTACCTTTTGAAAATGAATATTTTGATTTGGTTTTGGACGTGACTTCTTCAAATTCTTTGAACGAAAAAGAGAGAAGTGTTTACCTGAAAGAAGTGGTGCGAGTTTTAAAATCAGGCGGATATATGTTTGTTCGCGCGCTTTGCAAAGACGGCGACAAAAATGCTCAAAATCTTTTGAAGCTTAGCCCTGGAAAAGAAAAAGATACATATTTTATGGAAGACTTGGGGCTGACCGAAAGAGTTTTTTCTCGAGGTGATTTTGAAGATATTTATTCAAAAGATTTTGATATTTTGAGTCTTGAAAAGGATTCAAGTTATACAACAGTTGGCGGCAGAAAATACAAAAGAAACTTTTGGCTGGCGTATTTAAAGAAAAAATAAGCGCAAAACAACACAAAAAATGGCTTAAAACAAGGTTTGAATCGGCAAAAGCTTTTGTGGTATATTAAAAGCGTATGAAAATGAAAGAAAAACTGGAAGAATTGAAGTCTAACAAGAATGTAATGTGGGGAGTTCTTGTTCTTATTATAATTTTAGTATTAGTTTTAACTGTTGGAGGAAAGAAGGGAGAAAAAGCAGAAGTTACTCCTGATGAATCTTCAGAAATGGAAAACGAAACAGCGCTTTCTGTTGCAAAGCCTGTTGTAAGCGGTGATTACGAATATGCGTTTTCTGGTGTTGAATGGATATTTGATACAGAAGATCCGTTGGTTGTTGGTACAGGTCAAACTTATTTGAAAATGATCTTTGCTGATTTTACACGAAACGGAAATGCTATTGCTTTCGGACGACCATACAAACTTGGTTTTCATCCTGGAACATGTGAGAGTTTGGAATTTTTGGACACAACAGACACGACAGGAATTCCTCTTGCTTACGCGAAATGTTCAGACGGAAAAGTTACAAGAGAATTTGCAGTTTTGCAAGAATCTGAAAATGTAATGGTTAAAATGAATGAGATAATTGGGGAAGAGGAAACAGGTTTTCAAGATTGGTATAAGATAAACGTTACAGAGATTGTAAAGTAGTTTTGAAACTAAAAATCAAAAGCCCGGCGCCAAAGGCGCCGGGCTTTTGGTTATCTTGACAAAAAACATTTTAAGTGTATAAAGATATAGAAGCACATTTAACAAATCAACCCAACATACGATGAAAACGATTTCTTTCCTTCCGTTTTTCGTCTTCATGACGATCGGCGCTTTTGCGCAAAAGAACTTCAAGAACGTTGTCACAAATGACTTCAGTGACAATGTGAGGGTGCCTTACGAGGTGAATTACCTTGTGGCAAAGAAGAATTACAAGGGCTTGACCCATGTGGTCGTTTTGGAGAACCAAAAAGAAGTGGGCGTATATAGCACACTTCGAAAAGTTGATCACGGTGAAGTTGGCTCGACTTATGTTATCGAACAAAACCTCGACACCATTGGTCTGCCGAACTCCGATTTCAAGATGGACAAGGAGACCATTTGCAACGACAAGGGTGAGAAGCTCGAGTGCCTGTTTATTGATCTGGCACCCTGTGAATGTGGTCCTAAGACGGACATTGCGTTCAACCGTGATTCTATAACCAAGAACATGGACCCGGTGCAGCATAAGATGATCCTCTATATGGAAGAGGTTATGTGGCACCGTGAAGGGAAGATGATCGCGCCGAGAATCTTGGCCACTGACGTGGATATGGCAGATAGCTCACCGAATTCATCTTACAGTCTGTCGCTCATGTTGTGGGATGGTTCAATATGTGGATCTTTTCCACTTTCGCTTTCTTACGCTGAAGACCTTGTCAACAAGACAAATGTTTACGAGGTCTCGCTTCGAGACGGTGATAGATTCCAAGAAACCCTAAACGGGCATGCTCTGGATGGAAAGCTTATCTCTGCTTACCTTGTGATGAAGCCTATACCTCCAGCGCCGAAAGTCAAAGGCAAGAAGAAAATAGCTCACAGGAAGAGGGTTAAGATCCAGTGAAGAACCGAAACGAACAGCGGGTGGAACACAGGTCCACCCGCTTTTTCTTTCTATTCTTCTTTTGGTTTTTCTACATCAGCAAGTTCAAGCTTCGCAGATTCTCCGGAAATTCGCATTACATCTTTATCAATTTTCTTAAATTCTTTGTTTGAAAGATTGTATTGGTTTACAACTGTTCCAAGATTTTTTCCAAGCTTGTCATGATAGTCGGCGTAACTTTGCAAATGTTTTCCAAGTTCGCCAACACGCTTTTGAATTTCTGTGGCTCTTTCTTCTATTTGCATTGCTTTTAACCCCTGAAGCACAGTTTGTAAATATGCAAGAAAAGAAGTAGGGGAGACGATAACAACTTTGTATTTGCTTGCCGCGCGTTGAATTAGGTTTTCTGTATCTTCGCCAATTGCACCAATTTTGTTTATCAAAAGATCGTAATAAATCGCTTCGTGAGGAATAAACATAAAAGCAAAATCCATTGTTCCTTCTTCTGGTTTTATGTATTTTGCAGTTTCGACAATTCTATTTTTTAAGTCATTTATAAAAAGCTTTTCAAGTCTTTCTTTGTCTCCCGCATTTTCCGCTTCAGAAACTTTGTTGTAATTTTCAAGAGAGAATTTTGAATCAATTGGAATTATTTTGTCTTTTATAAAAACCACAGCATCGACAATGTCGCCGTTTGGAAAACCGTATTGCATTTGATACGAACCAGGCGGAAGAGTATTTTTCAAAAGTGTTTCCAAATAGTATTCGCCCAAAACACCACGAGACTTTGGGTTTTTTAACATATTTTGAAGTTGCTGAAGTTGGTCTGTGAAAGTCATAACTTGCTTTCCAGTTTCTTTAACTTCTGTTATCTCGCGAGTAATTTCTCGGATTAATTTTTGTGATTCGCTTGTTTGATATTTGAGCGACTCCATCATTTCTTTTCCAGAGTCGCGAAGTCTCTCGTCGAGAGTTCGACGAATATCTTTCATTTCATCTGTCAAAAATCTGAAAACTTTGTCAGATGAAGCATCTTCTTTTTTATTTTTGTTTATTAGGGTAAAGATTATATATCCAGCAATAAGTCCCAAAAGTATGTATACGATAGTCATAAGTGTATTTTAGCTTAAAATTTATGAAAAGAAAAAGCGCCCAAGCTTTTTTCAAAGTGGGCGCCTAGGCACTAGGGTAGTAGTGCCAAGAGTAGTAGGGTCATGATTGCCAAGAAGGTCAAGATCATGATTCTGTTGATCGATGTGTCTGAGGGTTCGGGTATTGTTTTTTCCATGCAGTAGTTTATTTCTTTTTGTAACGTTTTTTGTTCCTCTCTGGGTAATTTTCTTTTGGAGTAGATTTACGTCCACGCCATAAGATCTTCACCGGTATGAAGAACTCAAAGATTCCAATTTTAATTCTCTCTTTCATGGTCTTGGGTTTTTGTTAGTCCAAGAATTTGTTCCGACAGTCGACTTCACTTTGCGCCAGTCTTCTTTGAACATCTTCGTGAATAGCCTTCATTTTGACTTGAAAGGCTTCTGGGTCTCTCAGTCTTTCGCTGGCAGTAAGGATTGTGCACGGATATAGTTTACCGAGCAACTCCAAATAATTCTGACCATCTTTTCCAATGGTTATGTCAAAGTTCGCCATGGTTGTGTGCTTTGCCTTTAAAATACTACAAACCAAGGAAATGTTCAATAGTGTAAATCCAATCTTCCTCTTCTTCAGGATTTTCTTTCTTTTGCTTTAAAAGCCATTCCAGATAGTTTCTGTCAGTTTTTGCAACTTCTTCAATACTCATATTTTTGTGTTTTCCAAAGTTAAAGTATTTGAATAAAACCGGCCTTGAAGAAATATCAATCATTTGATCGATTGCAGTTTCTCTTGAAATATTTTCTGTCTCCATGATTTTCTTCAAAAGTCTTTCAAAAAGTTTTTCCAAAACCAAAACGTCACCCTTTGCATCGTGGGCCGTAGCTTCAACTTCTATTCCAAGCAAATATCGTAAATATTGAAGTCTATATGAAGCGATTTTTCCTTCTGGGTCCAAGTTTCTTGCAACACGAAAAGTATCAATACTTTTACCAACTTTCAAACCTTCTTTTTCTAACATTCCTATATCGAACTTTGCATTGTGGGCAATCAGCACAGAATTTTCTTTCGCGAAAAGATCAACAAGTTCTTTAAACTCAGGACTTTCTTTAAAAGCTGGTTTTTCTGCAACCATTTTTTCCGTGATGTGGTGCACCGCCATAGACTCGATAGAAATTGGTTTATCTGGTTTGTAAAGTTCATCAACTATTTTATCTTCAATTTTGTAACAAAGCTGACAAAGTTTGTCGTCCGGCATATTTCCTGTTGTTTCAGTATCTAAAAATATAAGTGTTTTTTCTATCATGTGCACAGTATAACAAATATGCTAAAATATTGTTATGAAATTTAGTGAAAATCCAGAAGTATCATTTTTAAAGAAAAAGCTTCCAGATCTTGAAAAAAGTAAGGAAGTTACTCGTGCGAACAAAATAAAAGAAAAATTTCAGCTAGATGAGCAATTAGAAAATTCCCCAATTCAAGAATATCTTGACCGTATTGATAGGATTTTAAAAACAGAACGGCCAGAAGGCAGAACTGGCGCAGATCTTTTAATCCAGAAAATAAAAGCCGAATTTGTATTAGATATTGAAAACGAAGAGTTGGTTTCCAAGCTCGCAAACGATCTTTATGAGTCAGAAAAAAGGCAAGCGATAAATCAAGGTCGTGGAGGAGATATTGAAAACTTAGACGAAGAAGAGGCTATTGAAAGATATAAAAACTCAATCATTGAAAAATATGAAATTCAACAAGAGACTTTAGATAATTGGCTTTCATATCTAAAAGATTCTGACGATTATCCAATGTGGTTTAAATATTATACTCTTCGTGGACTCTCTGATATGGGTCGTTTTTATCGTGACGAGGCACGATACGCCGAACGGACCAAAGACACAATTGCACCTTTTCCAGAAAGAAATTCAGAGTCGCTTGGTTTCGTGCGAAGGTCTTTAGAAATGCAAATGGAATTCGACACTTTTGGGGTTCCTGAAGAAGTTGAAAAAGATATATTAGAGAATACTGTTTTAGACGAAGAAACCGAAAAGAGGATTTTAGAAAAATCAAAACCAGAATTTGTCGAAGAAGCTCGAAAGGGTGCACTTAAAAATTTGCGAAATAAAAAACGCGGAGAATTTATAAGACAAAACAAAATTAAACGAGCTGAAGGTTTTCTTGCTCCTTATATTTTAGAAAAAGACGAAGAAAAACAAAAAGAGCTCGTTGATGAATTTCTAAAAAGACTTGAAACAGGTGATTTTGCTAAACTTTACGCGTTTGCCCAAGTTGAAACAGCCGGTTCAATGAATCGCGAATCTATTGTGGGCGAATGGGTGAAATATCCTCAAGGTGGAGATTACAAACAGCTCGAGCAATCTCTATACGGAAAAGGCACCGGCTGGTGCACCGCCGAAGGTTCCGCCAAATGTCATGTGGAACAGGGGGACTTTTATGTCTACTATACGAAAAATAAGCAAGGTCTCAATACCGAGCCACGTATTGCTATACGAACAATAAACGGAGAGATTGCTGAAATCCGTGGAGTGAACCCACAACAAGAACTCGAACCACAGCTTGTAGATATTGCCAAAGAAAAGTACAAAGACCTGCCCGGAGCAGAAAAATACGAAAAGAAAGATCGCGACATGCGTAAAATGACAGAAATTTACAATAAATCTTTTATTGAAGACAAACAAACGGGTGAGAAAAAATATCTAAATCCAAAACTTTCAAAAGAAGAACTTGAATTTTTGTATGAGATGAAAAGTCCGATAGAAGGTTTTGGATATCAAAAAGATCCACGTATTGTCGAGCTTCTGGCAGAAAGAAATATCGAAGAAGACATGCTTGTTATTTTTGATTGTACACAAGAACAAGTCGCGAGGAATATAAATGAGGTAAATGAAAATACAAAAGCATATGTCGGCGAGTGGAGCGTAGAAGTTTTCCAAAAACTTAAAAATTTCCCGCAGATCGAGCATCTCTACAAAAAATTCCCGGAAGAGAAAATTTTCATGATGACACTCGAAACAGACCCGTCGATTGATTCACCCCAAAAAGCCGAACAAAAAATGACAGATAAGGGAATTTTTATCTCAGATTGGGAAAAAAATATTTTATACAAAACAGAATTTAGTAAAAAGGTTGAGAAATATGATTTAGTAAGATTTACTGCTTCAGAGCTTGGCCTAACCAGCGCGACAACTGATCAGATTTACCAAAAAGCACAAGATCTCGGACTAGAGCTTTGTCCGGCAGAGGTTGGCCCACAGCTCCGTTTAAAATATGGCGGTGGTGAATGGATGCTTATTGTTATGAAGCGGATTGTCGACCGTGATGGCAGCCCGTATGTGTTCAGCCTTGGCTCGGACGGCGCTGAGCTAGAGCTTTACGCGGGTACTGCGAGTCCGGGCAAGAGGTGGTATGGCGACTACTGGCTCGTCTTTCGCTTCCGCAGGTAACTATTTTCCAGCGCGCCGTAAGGCGCGCTGGTTTTGTTTTGGGTGAATATGTTAAAATATGGTTATGAAAAAGTTTGTTAAGAAAAATAAAAAAGACGAATTTGTAACATACGGCGAATTTCAAGATTTGGTTAAACGATTGGAAAAAGTGGAAAAAATTATTGATAATCTTTAAAAATTATGACATTTCAAGAAAAAATTAAAGAAGAGGTGAAAAATGCAATGAAAGCAAAAGACGAAACAAGAGTGCTTGTTTTGAAAGGCGTTTTGTCTGCTTTTACAAATGAACTTGTTGCGACAAAAAGAACTCCGCAAGACGCGCTTTCTGATGACGAAGCGCTGGCTGTAGTGACCCGTTTGTCAAAACAAAGAAAAGACTCTATTTCTCAGATTGAATCTGGTGGTCGCGCTGACTTAGCAGAAAACGAAAAGAAGGAACTTGCTGTTTTGGAAGAATTTCTTCCGACTTTAATGTCTATCGAAGAAATTCGCACTTTTGCAGAAAACAAAAAATCAGAAATGGGCGTTGTAGATGCATCACAAAAAGGTCAGTTTATGGGAGCGCTCATGAAAGATTTAAAAGGAAAGGCTGATGGAGGAGATGTAAAAAAAGTGGTCGATGGATTATTTGCTTAATTAATTTGGGCGTTCACAGTGTGCGCCCATCACTATCCGGATGAATATATTTTTTAGATGGTTAATGTTGATACTCGCAGTTATTGCTGCTGCGTATTTTGTTTCTGGGATTGAGGTTGTGGGAGTTTTGCCGGCAATAATAGCTGGAGCTGTTTTGGTTTTTATTCACACGATAATAAAACCAATAATAAAAATCTTGACTTTGCCGATAAATATTCTTACTCTCGGAATTTTCTCTATAGTTTTAAATGGTCTTTTTTTCTGGTTCGTTTCGACTATTGTTTCTGGGTTTTCTGTCGAATCTTTCACAGACGCACTTTGGGGATCGGTGATTGTTTCAATTTTAAACTGGCTTTCTGACAAGGTTATCGATAAAGAATAATGTTTTCATTTTTAAAAAAGAAAAAAGTTCTAGCGACCCACAACGGCGGATTTCATTCTGACGATATTTTTGCCTCTGCAACTCTTCAAATTTATTTAGAAAAAATAGGTGAAGATTTTGAAATTGTAAGAACTCGTGATGAAAAAATAATTAAAGAAGCTGACTTTGTTTTTGATGTTGGTGGGATTTACGACCCAAATTCAAACAGGTTTGATCATCATCAAAAAGGCGGCGCTGGAGTGCGAGAAAACGGAGTGCCTTTTGCGGCCTTTGGTTTGGTTTGGAAAAAGTTTGGCGCTGAGATTTGTGGTGATTTTGAAGTTGCAAAAGAAATAGACAGAGCTTTGGCACAGCCAGTCGATGCAAACGACAACGGAATGAACGTCTACATTTCGCAGATTGAAAATGTTTCGCCCATAACTTTTCAGGATATTACTGGACTCTACTATCCAAACGAAGATGCGAGCGAAGTAGAATACTTTAGAGCTTTTAACGAGCTTGTTTTGCTTGCGAAAAGAATTTTGCAGAAGTGTATCATAAAAACAAAAAAACAATTTGAAATTAATTTGTATTTAAAAAATCTTTACGAAAAATCTGAAGACAAAAGATTGGCAGTTGTAGAAAATCCTTACGAAAGATTTTCTCTTGCTGTTGCTTCTTTAAATTTGCCAGAGCTTTTATATGTTGTTTATCCAAGCACCGATATGAAAATATGGAAAATTTTGGCGACGAGAATCGGCCTGCAAAATATGGAAAGCAAAAAGCCTTTTCCGGAAAATTGGCGAGGTCTGCGTGACGAAGAATTGCAAAAAGTCACAGGAATTTCTTCGGCGAGTTTTTGCCATAACTCCGGATTTTATTGTGTCGCCGAAAAAAGACAAGATGCAGTAGAGCTTGCTAAATTATCAATTAATAGTTAATTTAATAGATATGGAAAATAACCCGGAACTAAAATTCAATGCAAAAAGAGAACTAACTGAAAAAGAAGAGGCGGTTATGAGGTTTTTTGAAGAAACTGAAATAGAAAAGCTTTCTTTCGACACAGAAGAAGAAGCAAAAGATCGTGTTGATATGATAAATGCCAAATATGGCAATATTGCTTTTGTGGCAGAAGACAGAGGTAAGTTTTCAGTAAAATTTAATGTTTCTCATCTTGGTGAGGGTTTTAAAAAATATGATTCAGAAAATAGAGAAGATGGTCTAGAAGAAGCTGCATAAAATAAAAATATGGCACTAGTTGATGAATTAAAAATATATGCAAAAGCGGGGAACGGCGGCGATGGTGTCGTGCGTTGGCTTCGTGAAAAATCAAAACCTTGGTCAGGGCCTGCGGGTGGAAACGGCGGAAAAGGTGGCGATGTTTATCTAAAGGGCGTGCGAGATGCATCGCTTCTTTCTGATTACACACACGAACCAAATTTCAGGGCTGAAGCTGGAGAAGCTGGTGCAAAAAACAGTCGAGAAGGTGCAAATGGAAATGACTTGTTTATAAAAGTTCCGGTTGGTTCTCTTGTGACAAATTTAGATACTGGTGAAGAATATGATGTCGATGCTGATGGAAAAGAAATTTTGATTTTGAAAGGTGGCCGAGGTGGACTTGGAAACGAACACTTTAAATCTTCGACAAACACAACTCCGTATGAATCAACTCCGGGAAAAGAAGGTCAAGACGGAAACTTTTTTATTGAACTTCGACTTTTCGCTGATTTGGGGCTTGTGGGTTATCCAAACGCAGGGAAGTCGACATTTTTAAATTCTGTTACAAACGCAAAATCAAAAATTGGTGCTTATCCTTTCACAACTCTTGATCCGCATCTTGGGGTTTTGCAAGAGTTTGTTATTGCAGATATTCCAGGGATTATTGAAGGTGCATCAGAGGGAAAAGGTCTTGGGCTTAAATTTCTAAAACATATAAAAAGAACAAAAATGATTGCACATCTCGTGTCTTTTGAAAATGCTGGCCCGAATGCTGAAGGCGGGCAGGGTGATATGATGGAAACTTATAAAAATATCAGAAAAGAGCTTGAAGATTACGATTTAGAACTTGCAGAAAAACCTGAAATTATTTTGCTTACAAAAACAGATGTTGTGGACGAAGAAACTGTTTCAAAAACAAAGAAAGAATTTGATAAGCTTGGCAAACCAGTTTTTATAATGTCGGCTTTCGATGATGAATCGATGAAAAAAGTTTCTGATGAATTGGTGAAGATTTTGAGAAAGCAATAATTTTTATTTTAAAAAATTACAAGATGAAAGGGCGCGCCTTGCGGCGCGCCCCTTTGGACATTTTTCCAACTTAGTTGCTTACTGATCATTATCTCTAATTCTAACTTTCATGCCAACCCTTTTTATAAGTATTTGGAAGGCCGTTATACATACAGTCCAAGCAATAAAGATATTGAAGTATGCCTTCTTTATATTAATGTTGATGTTTGGTTCACTAAGATTAAATCCTTGCAATAAGGCGATAATATCAACTGCACGGTCGGCAGACATGTAAATAACTATTAGTAGTAATATTTCGAAAGGTATAGCTTTTTTCCAGTTTACTACCATATAACCAAGGCTGAAACTAATCATAATCATTACAGAGAGAAAAAAGATAAACTCAATAATTTTAGCTGCAATTGATTCGTGATGTATACCAATAAGGTTTCCTAAAATAGCAAGAAATCCTAGAGTGTGTACGCCTGTGATCATTCCAGGCATCTTTTCTCTTGTAATAGCCATCATCTGTGAGACTTTCATGGCAACGTACGTTTTGGTTTTCATTTAAACAATAAACTTTTTGTGCCTTTTGTCAAACCTTCAAGAAAATCAAATTTTCTGCTAAAATACCCTTCATGAGCGAATCTAAATATAAAGTAACAATCGGTCTCGAAGTTCACGCAGAATTGAAGACAGCTTCAAAGATGTTTTGTTCGTGCAAAAACAATCCTGACGAAGAAAAACCAAACACAAATATTTGTCCGGTTTGTATGGCTCATCCGGGAACACTTCCTGTGTTAAACAAGCAAGCCATTGAAAACGTGATAAAAGTTGGGCTTGCGATAAACGGAAATATTGCGAACTTCACAGAATGGGACAGAAAAAACTATTTCTATCCAGATATTCCAAAAGGCTATCAAATCTCTCAATACAAATATCCGATAGTTTCTGGTGGGGAACTTGCTGGTGTGAAGATAACTCGTATTCACTTGGAAGAAGACACTGCAAACAATAAACACACAGCAGAAGCTTCACTTATAGATTTTAATCGAGCAGGACTTCCACTTATGGAGCTTGTGACAGAACCTGTAATCCACAGCGCTGAAGACGCGGGGAATTTTGGGCGTGAACTTCAGTTGCTTTTGCGAACCCTTGGTGTTTCAGATGCGAATATGGAAAAAGGTGAAATGCGAGTTGAGCTGAACTTGTCTGTTTCTGACACAGAAAAATTTGGAACAAAAGTCGAAGTAAAAAATATAAACTCTTTCCGCGCAGTAGAAAAAGCTGCAAAATTCGAGATTGAAAGACACATTGCGCTTTTGGAAGAAGGTCGTGGAATTGAAATTGTGCAGGAAACAAGAGGTTGGGATGAAAACAAAGAAGTGACTTTCTCTCAAAGATCAAAGGAAAATTCTGAAGACTATAGATATTTCCCAGAACCAGATTTGCCAAAAATGTATTTGCACGATGTTTTTGATTTGGATAAATTGCGCGAAAACCTTCCAGAGCTTCCGTGGGAAAAGAGGGAAAGATATGCGTCTTTTGGTTTGAAGTCAGAAGACGTGGAAGTTTTTTTGTCTGATTTTGAAATTGGAAAGTTTTTTGAAGAAGTTGTAAAAGAAATTTCTGACAAAGAAATGATAAAAAAAGCTGTAAATTATATAACAACAGATATGGCTGGAATTCGCGCAACAAAAGATAATTTTAAAATTCCAGAAGTTTCTGAATTTGTTGGTTTGATAAAAATGGTTTCTGAAAACAAAATAAATTCGCGTGGAGCGAAAGATATTTTAGCTATTTTGTGTGAATTAGGTGGAAACCCAGAAGAAATTGCAAAAGAAAAAGGCCTTCTTCAAGAATCAAATGAAGATGCAATAAAAGAAATTGTGCAAAATGTAATAAACGCAAACGAAAAAGTTGTTGCGGACTATAAATCTGGAAATGAAAACTCTCTAAAATTCTTAATGGGACAAGTCATGAAAGAAAGTAAAGGAAGCGCAAACCCACAAGTTGCAACAGAGGTTTTGATTGGCCTACTTAAATAAATTTAAAAGTCATTACTTTTTTCATGACAAAAAAGTAACAAAAACTTCTAGACCCACACTTCACACCTAAAAACAATAGATTTTAAGTCAAAAAACCTGCAAACTCACAAAAACCAAAAGTCTATACACTTTTGGTTTTTGTTTAGACAGTGCTGGTTTTTAAGACAAAATCTATTGTTTTCTTAACGGTATTCTCGTGTAGGGTCGCACACCTCCGAATTAAACTTGACAAATTATAAATAAAATTCTATAAAATTAAAGACAAAAGTACATCAACTAGTCACCCTAAGATGGTGACACAAAACACACACAATGAGCTCAAAAAGTCTTAATAAGTATCTTTGGTCCATCCTGTTGATGGGGGTACTGATGCTTGTATTGCCTGAGTACCAGAAACTGGTCGGTGTTGCCGTAATCGCTATATCGTTTATCGGCCTCATCCACTCTTTTTATCCACCCAGGTCGTAATCACATGGAGATTTGTGATGCAACAGCACTCCGGGAATTTGTCTCGGAGTGTTATTTTTTATAAAAACTATTCTCCACAGCCCCTTTTGGGGCTTTTCTGCTAAAATATAATCATGAGTCCCGAGGATAAATCTGCACAATATCTCGATCTAAATGCAAACGAAAGGTTGCTTGAAATTCAAGCAGAAATTGTTGCTATTGAAAAAAAGAGAATTCAAGATCATATTTCTCCAGAACAAAAAACCGAACTCGGTGAAAAAATTAAATTTCTTGTTTCTGAAGAAAAGCTAATCTTGGAACACAGATACAAAAAACAAAGAGATATTAAAAAAGCCGAAGAATCAAGCGGGACAAAAGAAGAATCAAAATCTGAGATAAAAGAAATTATAGACACTGAAATTGCTGGAAATAAAAAAATTGAAGGAGAGCTTAAGCAAATTATCCAAGCAACAAGAACTAGGATGTGGTACGAAACCTGGTGGGGAAAGCTTGTGATTATTATTGTCGGCGCAGTTCTTGTCAGTTTGATGGGCGACCAAACTATAAACCTTAGTGAATTAATAAGTTAAATTTATTTCTATGGATAAAAAAATAAATGTTGCGATAAATGGTTTTGGTAGAATTGGACGAGCATTTGTGCGAGTTGCGATTTCTAGCCCAGAAATAAATATTGTTGCGATAAATGATTTGGGTGACATAGAAAATCTTGCCTATCTTTTTAAATACGACACAGCTTACGGGATTTCACCATTTGAAACAAAAACAGAAAACGGCGACTTGGTTATAGACGGAAAAACAATCAAATATTTCTCAAATCCAAAACCAGAAGAACTTCCTTGGAAAGATTTGGATATTGATGTTGTTGTAGAATCAACTGGATTTTTTACGAGCTTTGATAAAGCAAAAGCTCATTTAGACGGCGGCGCAAAAAGGGTTGTAATTTCAGCTCCGGCGAAAGGGGAATCCCTACCAGAAATGCAAACAGCCACGGTTTTAATGGGAATAAACGATGAAAAACTTTCAACTTGTGTAATGACATCAAACGCATCGTGTACAACAAATTCTGCAAGTCCGGTTATTTCAATTTTAGATGAAAAAATTGGAATCGAAAAAGCGATTTTAAATACAGTTCACGCTTACACCGCCTCGCAGGCTGTTGTTGACGGTCCTTCAAAAAAAGATTGGCGAAGTGGACGTGCTGCCGCTCAAAACATTATCCCAAGCTCAACAGGCGCTGCTATTGCCGTGACAAAAGCCGTTCCGCAACTTTCTGGAAAATTTGATGGCGTTTCAATGCGCGTTCCTGTTGTCGCCGGGTCTGTTGCCGATATTACTTTTATTTCAAAAAGACCAACAACCGTAGAAGAAGTAAATAAAATACTAGAAGACGCCAGTGAAGACCCAAGATGGGAAGGAATTTTCACCGCAACACGGGAACAAATCGTTTCTTCAGATATTATCGGCGCACGGTACGCTTCCATAGCCGACCTTTTAATGACAAGAGTCGTAGATGGCAACCTTGTCAAAGTTCTCGCTTGGTATGATAATGAGATGGGGTATACACATACCTTGGTCAGACACGTTATTAAATTAGGTCAAAATATAAAATAAAATGTTTACAGTACTTTTTGTTATTTTAAAACTACTTGGATACATTGGTTTTTCTTGGTGGTGGATTTTAGCAACACTTGTTTTGGATCGTTTAATTTTAAGACCAAGACGTAAATAAATATGATTAAAGGCGCGCCGAAAAATGAAAACAACGAAAGAGGATATATAAATCATCATGGTGATATGACTGAAGATGATATTTTGGAAGCGGTCAAAAAGCGAAGAGAAAAAAGTAAGCGAAAAGTTTTATAAGTTAGTTTGAATTTTATGTTTGAAAAGTTGTTTGGAAAGAAATTAAATAATATTAAAGGAAAAGACTCAATTCAACCATCTGTTAATGGTTTTGCTCATTTTGATGGAACAAAAAAAGAAGAGGATCTTTTTGATGATAGATACGAAGTTGAACAAGCTAAATTTGATAAAAAAAGAGTAGATGAACTAAAAGAAAAGGGTAAAAGAAATTGGTATTGGCAGGATGAGCAAAACTCCAAAGTTGGTAATGAAAGAACCCACCCAAAGCTTGGTGATAAAAAATCAGGTTTAGGAAGAGAGAATTTGGTCGAAGACCCAGAATCTAAATGGGAAACTTCTATGAATATCTTAGAAGATGCAAGAAAACACAATGAAGATCGTGGAGACGACTTCGAAGAAGATGATTTTGAAAATGACAATAGAAGGGCCGCTTAATTATTAAATAATTTAAAATCGGGATGAAAATATACATCGGAACAGATCACGCTGGATTTAATATGAAAGAAGAGCTCAAAAAATATTTGAGCGACCTTGGTCATGAAGTTGTCGATCAAGGTGCTTTTGAATATGATAAAGAAGACGATTATCCAGATTTCATTTCTCTTGTTGCTGAAGGTGTTGTTGCAACTTCTCCAGAGTCAGAAGATGTTGTTCGCGGAATAGTTTTGGGTGGCACTGGCACAGGCGAGGCCATAGAAGCCAACAGACTTTTAGGTATTAGAACTGCTGTTTTTTACGGTGGACCGATAGAAATAGTTAAACTTGTTAGAGAGCACAACGATGCGAACGTCCTCTCACTTGGCGCGAGATTCATAGATTTAAACCAAGCAAAAGAAGCTGTCGACGTTTTTCTAAATACTCCATTTTCCGGAGAAGAAAGACATATTAGAAGGATTGTTAAGTTAGATAATTAACATATGAAAATATTAATAACAATATTAAATAGTCTATCTGTTATACCAATTTTTGTTTATCCTGCAATTTTAGGAGCGGGAATTATGTCTCTAGACTCCCCTAATAATGGTTTTTTAGGATGGACTATATTTATCATTTCAATAACGTATCCTCTTTTGATAATTGGTTTGATTATTCTTTCGAGAAAATACACTTCACTTGTATTGGCAATAATTGCTGCTATTCCTTTCTTTATTATTCTTTACACCCTCTTCTTTTCTAATGCGTTATACTACAAAAAACGTTTTAGTGAATTAGAAAAAGATTTTGTGTGCGGATCAGGTGAGTTTTTGAGTCTTGGAACACAAGATGAAAAAATATCCTTACCTAATACAAAATCACTTTACTTACTAGAAAATAAAAATTTTCTTTCATATAAGGTTCACTATGCAGGGACTCTTTATGACAATAAGCTTTTATATAAAAAGGAAAAGCTTAACGAAGGTTTTTCAAATAAAGTTGATGTCTTTCTTGGTCAGTGTAAAGATAGTGAAGGGAAAACCCCGCTCGAATTGTATAAAATAATCTCTAAGGAAGAAATACAAAAGATTTTAAGAAACAAGCGTTATACAAAATAATTTTTTTAATATGGATCACATCGAAATAGAAAAACTAAAAGATACAGTTTCAAAAATGATGCAAGACAAGAAGGGAATTTTGGCTGCAGATGAAAGTAATGCAACTTGCAATAAAAGATTTCAATCTTTAGGAATTCCTGAAACAGAAGAAGAAAGAAGACGATGGAGAGAGCTTCTTTTATGTGCACCAGAAATGGAAAACTATGTGAGCGGCGTGATTCTTTACGATGAAACAATCCGCCAATCAGACGATTCTGGTAAAATTCACAGATTGTTTAAAAGAAAAAAATGTTTTGATTGGTATAAAAGTCGACGAAGGTTTACAAGAATTCATCGACCATCCAGGAGAGAATCTAACTCACGGTTTAAACGGTCTTCCGGCTCGGATGCAGGAATACAAATCACTCGGTGCGACTTTTGCAAAATGGCGAGCAGCGTATTCTATAACAGAGCGAACCCCAACAGAAGACGCAATCCGAGAAAATTCAGAAATTTTGGCTCGCTATGCGGTGATCTGTCAAGAACACGATATTGTGCCGATGGTTGAACCAGAAGTTTTACTCGATGGAAATCACAGTATAGAAAAAGCAAAAGAAGTGACGAAAAAAGTTCTAAAGGTCTTTTTGAAGCTTTGGCAAAACACCATGTTCATCTTGACGGTTTAATACTTAAAACAAGTATGGTTCTCTCTGGAAAAGATGCAGAAAATAGAGCTGATGCAAAAACTGTAGCAGAAGCGACAGTGGAAGTTTTGAAAGAATGCGTTCCTGAAAATGTTGGCGGTGTTGTATTTTTGTCTGGTGGACAAACAAGCGATGAAGCAACTGCAAATTTCAATGAAATAGCAAAACACGAACCACTTCCTTGGCCACTGGCTTTCTCTTTTCACGAGCTATTCAAAATGATGCTCTTGCGACTTGGGCAGGAAAAATTTCAAATATTGATTTAGCTCGAGAAGCTTTTATTGAAAGATTGAAGTCTAATTCTAAGGCTGATCAGGGGCTACTTTAAAATATTTTCATGACAGAAATAATTCCGGCGATAATGCCAAAAAATTTAGAAGATTTGGAGGCGAAAGCCGGGGCGGTTTTTCATTTTGTAAAAACAATCCAGCTCGACTTGATGGATGGGGAATACGTGGAAGGGAAGACTTGGCCATTTTTTCTAAAAAATGTGGAAGATATGGATGGGATTATGAACGGAAAAGTTTTGCCCTTTGCGGACTCTGTTTCTTACGAGCTCGACCTCATGGCAATGTCGCCAGAACGAGATTTGAAAAAATATTTTGCAATGCGACCAAGTCGGATTATTTTCCACGCACGTTCAATAGAAAATCATGAAGAATTTTTAAATATTTTAAACAATTTTGAAAATGAAGTTGAGTACGGAGTTGCGATAAGTGCGACAGAAAATTTAGACTACGCAGATCTTCTTATAAAAAATTTCAACTTTGTTCAGATAATGGGGATTGAAGAGATTGGTAAACAAGGCGAAGCTTTTGACGAAAGAGTTTTTACACAGATAGAAAATCTCCGCACGAAGTATCCGAGTGTTATAATCAGTATAGACGGAGGAGTTAATCTCGAAAATGCAAAAAGGTTAAAAGATGCCGGAGTAGATAGACTTGTTTCGGGTTCGACTATTTTTAATGCGGAAGATAAAGATGAGGTAATAAATGTTTTAAGAAATATATGAGAAATAAAATAATTAAGGTTATAATAGCAGTTATATTTTTTATAGTTTATCTAATTAACCTTGAAACACAGCCAGATTTTTCAGTAGAACCACTTACAAAACAGGATAATATTAAAAATTTTATTATTGGGTCGATGCTTTTGTCAGGGATTGTTCTAGTTGTTCAAACAATTGGTTTATTTTCTGGGTTCGGTAAATCAAATTCATCAATAGAGGGTAATCTAAAAAATAAAGATAATCTTTTAAAAGATGTAATAATTGCAATTATATTAGGGTTTGCAATGACTAGCATTCCAATGCTTCTGCTTAATTGTGTAATAGGAAATTGTTCTTAGTTTTTTTAAATATGTTTAACCTAACTCCACAAAAAGAAAAAGAGCTAATGCTAAAGGCGAATGATATTCGCCAAAGTATTGTTGATATGCTCGAAGACGCCGGCTCTGGGCATACAGCCGGGCCTTTAGGGATGACAGATATCTTCACAGCTTTCTATTTTCATATTTTAAACCATGATCCAAAGCATCCAGAATGGTCAGATAGAGACAGATTAATCCTTTCAAATGGGCATATCGTGCCCGTCAGATACGCCACAATGGCCCATGCGGGGTATTTCCCTCTAAAAGAGCTCACAACCCTCCGGAAGTTTGGATCACGTCTCCAAGGGCACCCAGAACGAGAAGAGCTTTCAGGACTGGAAACGACATCTGGACCACTGGGTTCAGGGCTCTCACAAGCTGCCGGGATGGCTTATGCTGCGCGTATGGACGGTAAGAAGTTTAAAGTATATTGCTTTATGTCCGACGGTGAAATGCAAGCTGGAAATATTTGGGAAGGTGCGATGTTTGCCGGCGCGAACAAACTTTCAAATCTTATCGGAGTGATCGACAGAAATAATATTCAGATAAACGGCATGACAGAAAATGTAATGCCACTCGAACCTTTGGCGGACAAATGGCGAGCTTTTGGGTGGCATGTGCTTGAGATTGACGGACACAACATGGAAGCTATTGTCGATGCGGTTTCTGAAGCGCATTCTATTTTGAAAAACCGACAATTATTATCGCGCACACGATCCCAGGAAAGGGAATTAAAGAAATTGAATTTGATTATGAATGGCATGAGAAAACCACCAAACAAAGAAGAAGAACAAAAATTTTTAAAAAGAACTTAGGACGATGAGAGGACAGATTGAAGGAGGGCATAGTGAGTAAATTATAAATAATTTTTATATTATGAAATCAAGAAATTTAACAAACTTTTTCTAGCTTTAATTTTAATCAGGTTGTCGTTTTGATTTTTCTAGTCGTTCGCCAAACAAATTGGGAAAGAGATTGGTTTTTGCAGATAATAGAACAAAGAACGCTTCTTTGAATATTAGATAGTTATGAGAAAACATGCAAATATAATAGGGATATTTGGCTTGGGTCTGATGTGTGCTGCTATATTAGGCTATTATCAGTTGCTGGATTTAGATACAAGGTTAACAATGTATTTTTCGGTTCCTGTGCCTTTTATGTGGGATCTTTATACTGAAGTAAAAAATAAGAATCCCAACAGTAGAAAGCTGGATATAAAAATGATAGCGATTAAATTGTTACCAGTTATTGTAGTTAATATTTTACCTTTGTTATAAATCTTTATAAAATAGATAATATGGAAAAATATATCAACAAAGACACAATAGATAGGGCAAGTGTGCACGTTGATGATTTTAATTAGTTATAAATTACTTCTTAGTAAATTAGGAATATAAAAAAGATGAATTTGACATATTGGAACATGAAAATGCTCATGCAAATGTGGCTGAGCAAAATAAAGGATTACTCGAAGGTTATAAGATTCTTTTTGTTAGAAAAGGTAATGGTTTCTATTATAAACCTTATATAGAACTCGAATAATGTACTTAATCAGTTTGATGATCAAGAGAAAAAGGAATTTTAGGTAATATAATAATTGCTCCAGAAATTTATGGAAATAAATTATCTGAGGGTGATAAAAGGAATCTAGAAGAACTAAAATAATAAAATGCTAAACGAAAATTCAAAACTAAATAATCATACATTTGATATCGAGAAGTTGGAACAAATTCCAACTCGAGATGGTTTTGGACGTGGTTTGGTAGAAGCTGGAGAAGCAGATCCAAAAATTGTGGCTCTTTGTGCAGACTTGGCAGAATCTACTCGTGCGCATTGGTTTCGTGAAAAATTCCCAGAGCGGTACGTGGAGCTGGGTGTTGCAGAGCAAAATTTGGCGACGGTGGCCTCAGGAATGGCAAACTACGGCAAAATCCCGTTCATAATGTCTTATGCAACATTTTCTCCCGGAAGAAGCAACGAGCAAGTTCGCACCACAATCGCTCTGAACAATGTTCCAGTAAAAATTGTCGGTTGTCATGCCGGGCTTTCTGTGGGACCAGATGGCGCGACACACCAAGCGCTCGAGGATATTGGACTTATGCGGATGCTACCGAACATGACTGTCGTCGTGCCGGCTGACAGTGAAGAAGCGCGAAAAGCGACACTTCTTTTGGCAAAAAGTGGCAAGCCTGCATATATTCGTCTTGGGCGAGACAAATCTCCTGTGTTTACCACAAAAGAATCTCCATTTGAAATTGGAAAAGCACAAATTTTGTATAAATCAAAAAATCCACAGGTCGCTATTGTGGCGTGCGGAGCTCTTGTTCACAACGCACTTCTTGCTGCTCATGATTTAGAAAAAGAAGGTCTGGGAACTGCGGTGATAAATCTTGCAACAATAAAGCCATTTGATAAAAGTATTTTACCGTTCCTAAAAGATGTGGGCGCAATAGTCACAGCCGAAGAGCATCAAACTTCTGTGGAATGGGAAGCGTCATCTTTCAAGAAGAGATGGCGAAATTTTTTCCGGTGCCACATGAATTTATCGGAGTTCACGACAGATTTGGACAATCAGGAAACACAAGAGCTTTTTGCTGAATACGGACTTGATGTTGCTCACATAAAATTAGCTATCAAAAAAGTTTTAAAAGAAAACAGGGAAGTAAGTAGAAAAATAAAAAAGTAAAACTATTACATTTGCAGTTTTAGTTTAGATTAAAATCGTATCCTTGATTTTCTATCGTTTCTTTCATCTGGAATTTCTTTCTTTCATCAATCCCGTTAGAAGATCTAAAGTTTCTTCTATTTCTCCAAGTTCTTGATATAATTTTGCTTAACTGTTTCACCTTTTTCGAGATTCTTCTTAATCTTTCAACTCTGTCTTCAGCACCTCTCATCATTTCCATTGTAATCAATATCTCTCTTTCTTTTGAGACAATACCTTTCATATTTAAATTTTTTACTGATCTTTCTGCACCACTTTTACTATCTATCTTAATTCATTTAAAATTGTTGTCTTTCTTTGATTTCTTCTTTTAATTTTCCGTATTCTATTCTGAGGTTATTAATTCTTTCAATTAATTCATCATCTCTTTTCTTCTTCCCAAGACCCATCTTTGACTTCTTCCATCCTTGCCGATAATTTCTCTTGTTTAATTTCTTGGTTTAGGTCAGTGACTTAAAATCATTGGAATTAATATCTCCAATTATTCCTAAATCTTCTTGTTTTTCTAAAAATTTCTTCAGTTTTGAGGTCATTTGGCTTAAAGCCCTTTTCATTTTTATTAAAAATCTTTTCAAATAGTTCCATAGATTTATTAAATTTAGTTTGATTTGGATCTATTGATACTGAGATCAGAGTGTATCCATTTTCAGCATACCTTTTAATTCTTTTATTTTAGCATCTGTCTTTTCGCTTTTTTGGCAATGATTCGTAGTGATCTAAAGGCTTCTTTTATATCTTCCAATTCTTTGCGCAATAATTTCTGAACCCTCTTCTTTTTCATTACATCGCTCAAAGTTCTATTTTCAGAGTCATTTTCAATACCAGCATTAAAATTCAACTGGTCGTATAATCTTCTAGGAGGTTTCTTTTCTGCTAGCGAAAAATTTATATGCTTATTGTCAATTTTTTATCTTTTCTCTAAACTTAATTTCTGGTTCTGGTTTTTAAAAAATTCCATACTAATTTATTCTCTTAGGTTTGTAATATGTTGGTGCTTTTGCAAGCCATTCCTCAAGTTTCTTTCTTGTCAAAAGACCTTTTTGTGCTCCTACATATTGTACCACGTTCATAAGTTTATTGAATCCCCACATCAAAGGCTTGCTCAACAGGCAACCCGAGAGCCAGAGCTGGTAAAAGTACTTGAAAAAGAGTCGCCAGCACCAGTTCTTTCTACTGGAGGCGCGGATCTGATCCCATTGGAATATAAGCATTTCTTGTCCGTCAAAAGTATATGCACCTTCTGGTCCGTCTGTAATAACAACAATTTTTGGACCAAGTTTTTTTAATTTCAAGCAAAAGATTTTTTATATCTCTTTCCTGAATATTTAAGAGTACGCGCTTCAACTTCTTTGTTGCAGAAAAAAACGTATGAGCTTCGTAAATGTCTTTTAATTTTTCTACACCAAGAGAAATTTGAAAAGTTCCTGGTTGAAATGCGAGCTTAACTCCGTTTTCTTTTACGTATTTTCCGATATCTTGTTGATACTCGAGAGAATTTTCAGCCAGAGAAGAAAGATAAATCCATTCTGGTGGTTCTGTTTCGTTTAAAACATCGATTGAATAATTAAAATTTGCGTGTTTGATTAAATCGTTCTTTCTGCTTTAAAGCTGAGAACGTAGTGATGGTTGTTTGAAACTATCTTGAGTTTGAACCAAATCTGTCTTTACTCCGTTTTTTCTTTTAAAGTTTCGATACATTCTTTTCCATTTTCATCATTTCCAACATGAGTTATTATTGCCGTTTTCAAGACCAAGTCTTGATGCAGAAACAACAGCGTTTGGACTATTTTCGACAGCTTTTACAACCTCAACATCTTTGTAGGGGATTTTGTCTCCAAACCGCATCGAGATGGTGCAGTTGTCGTCGTTTATATCACAAGAAACTCTTGCGTCTTGAAGTTGGATGAAAGCATCGGTGACAATGTCGCCAATAGCTAAAATTTTACGTTTCATTATATTTATATTAGCAATTTTAGATCACAAAAACTGTAGTTTAATCCACAGATGTTGACAAAAATTAAATAGAGGGTGTATAATTTCCGGTCTGAAGTTCTTTTCGAAAAACCAACCAAAACCAAAGACTCATGACATTGACTAGTGGGAAAATTCCCGCCCTCGTTCTACCCTCTTCTTCTGTTTTGCGAACCGCCGCAGATGTGGAGGCAGACATAGAGGCGTGAACAACGAGATCGAGAGTACACATGAATTTCATACGTGCCGCAAGTCGGAGCACAAAGTCGCATTCCAGGTATTAACGTGGATCGACTTGCAGCCGATGGTCGGGGTCAGGTTGGGTAGACTTCGGACAAGGCTTTCAGAGCTTAAGCTTGAGCTCAGCAAGATCAAGGCGTCTCAAGAAGGGGGAGCCTTCGTTGGTGAGAATATACCAGACCCTATTTTCAAGTAGCCAAACTGGCGCTTGAGGAGCCGTCCACATGCGTGTGGACGGCTTTTTGCTATAATGAACTTATGAGTATAGAAAAACCTGAAAAAGGAAAAATGAGAATTATTCACACTCGTGAAGGTTTGAGTAATTCAAAAAACAAGAGCGAAGATTTTGGTGGGCCAATAATTATGGATCTTAACTTCATAAAAAATATTCTTTTTAATGATTCTGTTGCAAATAAACAGAAAGAATTCCTGATAAAATTGTATGAAAATGAAGTCGATTTAGAGAAAAAAGAAAGTCACTGGAAAGATTTAATTGAATTTGTTAAAGAATATCAAGGTCAATAATATGTTCAAAGAAGAAATTGAAAAAATAATAAAAGGAGATGTCTCAAACACGAAAGATATTTTGGAAAAATATAGTCATGACTATAGTATTTTTGAAGTGATGCCAGAAGTTGTTGTTTATCCGAAAGATTCAGAAGATGTAAAAAATCTTGTAAAATTTGTAAACAAAAAAAGAGAACAAGGGTATTTCTATGTTTCAATAACTCCTCGTGGTGCTGGAACTTGTATGTCGGGAGGTTCATTGAATACTTCAATAATCATCGACATGACAAGATACATGAATCATGCGATCGAGGTTAAAAAAGTTAATCCTTACAGGCAAAAATCTCCAACAAACAAAATTTATACAGTTTCTGGTGAAGCTAGAGTTTTGCCCGGAACTTTTTATAGAAATTTTGAAAAAGAAACTTTGGCGCAAAATTTAATAATGCCTTGTTATCCGGCTTCAAAAAATTTGTGCAGTGTGGGTGGGATGGTTTCGAACAACGGAGCAGGGGAGAAAAGTCTAAAATATGGACAAAATAAAGACTTTGTAAAAAGTTTAAAAGTTGTTTTAGACGACGGTGAAGAATACGAAGTGAAAGAAATGACAAAAGACGAACTTGAAGCAAGATCTTTGGAAGAAAATTCTTTTGGGCGGATTTGTCGAAGAACTTGGAATGTTTTGAAAAGAAGCGAAGATGATATAAAAGCTGGAAAACCAAAAACTTCAAAAAACTCTTCTGGATATTTGATTTGGGATGTTTGGGATGAAGAAAGAAAGGTTTTCGATATGACAAAGCTTTTTGTCGGAGCACAAGGAACGACAGGAATTATTACAGAAATAACTTATAAACTTGTTTCGACCGAAAACCATTCAAAACTTCTGGTGGTTTTTGTGAAAGATTTAAAGCAAATTCCTGAGCTTACAAAAGAGCTTTTGACTTTTGATTTGGAAAGTTTAGAAGTTTATGATGACAACACGATAAAGTTTGCGATTAAATTTTTTAGAAGCTTTTTGAAAGATAAAGGTGTTTCTGGAATTTTCCGTTATGTAATAAATTTTATTCCAGAATTTTTAATGGTTCTTCGTGGCGGGATGCCAAAACTTATTGTCTTGGCCGAATTTGTTTCAAATGATTTATTCGAGATTGAAAAAGAAGCCGAAAGTGCAAAAAGACAAATCGGTCATTTGAAATTGAGAAGCCGAATAACAAAGACAGAGATTGAAAGAGAGAAATATTTTGATATTCGAAGAGATAGTTTCAAGTTGCTTTCGGATCATTCAAAGGGGACAAAAACCGCTCCTTTTATAGACGATATTGCGGTTTTGCCAGAACATCTTCCAGAATATTTACCAGAACTTATGAAAATACTTGATAGGGAAAACCTGCTTTACACTATTGCTGGTCACTTGGGAAATGGAAATCTGCACATTATTCCGCTTATGGATTTTGATAATCCGAAAACTCAAGAAACGATAATCAGAATTTCACCAGAAGTTTATGAATTGGTAAAAAAATACAACGGAACAATCACAGCCGAACACAACGACGGAATAATGCGAACACCTTTTGTAAAAATAATGTTTGGTGAAAAAATGAACACAATTTTCAAAGAGATTAAAGATATATGCGATCCTCAAAACATATTTAATCCAGGGAAAAAGGTTGGTGGAACTATTGACGATATAAAAAAATATATCATTCAACCAAAATCTAAAAAATAGTCCAAAGTTTTGTAATTTTTAAATTTCAAAATCGTCTAT
Organism: Minisyncoccota bacterium; assembly: GCA_041389065.1. GTDB lineage: Bacteria > Patescibacteriota > Minisyncoccia > Phycocordibacterales > CSBR16-119 > JAUPTX01. The sequence continues at coordinate 53,868 of JAWKSM010000002.1, read as the reverse complement.
ATAGATGTAACGTAATGTTATATCTTTATGGAAAAATTTAAAGAAAATGTAAAATTTAGAAATCATCAAAATATTGTATCCACAGTGCTTTTGGTTTGTTTTCTAATGCTCTCACTCGCATTTTGGGGAGCCCTGTTTTCTTCTAATAATCTTCCAGAAAAAAGTGACACATTTAAATTAAGCCAAAATTCTGAAATTTTGGGAAAGTAGTAGCTTTTTGATAAAACAGTAGACTTTTTTAGATTTTTGTTTATAATACCGGAATATGACAACTTTAAATGCAAACCTAAGAGAGGTAATAAACAAATCTGAAAATAAGGCTTTAAGAGAATCTGGAAAGATTCCGGCTGTTTTTTATGGATTAAAGAAAGATGTAACATCGTTATCAGTAGATAGAAAGGAATTTATCAACGTTTTTAAGGAAGCTGGAGAAACTTCTACAATCACATTAAAAACTCCAAATGGAGAATTTAATGCAATGATTCACGATGTTCAGTTAGACCCAGTTGCAGGATCTGTAAATCACATCGATTTTCTTGCAGTTGACATGAACAAGGCTATTGAAGTTGACGTTCCGCTTGAATTCGTAGGAGAATCAGAAGCTGTGAAAGGCGGCGGTGTTCTTGTAAAGGTTTTGCACGAAGTTACTGTTTCAGCTCTTCCTTCTAATATTCCACAACATATCGACGTTGATATCTCAAAACTATCTCAAATTGATGATATAATAACTCTAGGGGATATTTCACTACCAAATGGTGCACAGTTCACTGAAGAAGATATGTCTGTAGTGATTGCCTCTGTAACAGCGCAACAAGAAGAATCAGAAACTCCAACAGAAATGAATCTTGACTCTATTGAAGTTGAAAAGAAAGGTAAGAAAGAAGAAGAGGGAGAAGCTGAATCTAAATAATTCTCTTGTTGTGTTCATATAAATATGTTCACAATAAAATCTCAAAAAAATAATTTTATTACAAAAAGCATGACAATTTTGTTTGTTTTGCTTTTTGTTTTTTATATCAATTCCACAAGTAAATGCTCAGCTTTCTCCGCAAGAAAGAGAAAAGCTTGAATCAGAACTTGCGAATCTGGAAAAAGAAATCAAAGCTCAAGAAGCTATTTTGGCTGGACAAAAAAACAAATCTGCATCACTTCAAAGAGATATCGCACTTTTGCAAGCAAAAATCACAGCCGCAAAAACAAAAATTCAACAAAAAGATTTGCAAATTAAAAAAATCGGAAGTGAAATCAAAAACAAAAATCAAACCATTTCTGATTTGAATAACGATATTGAATCTGGAAAGAAATCATTAAGCCAGCTTATAAAAAAGACAAATGAAATGGATTATGTGACTTTTACTCACGCTGTTTTAAGTAGTGAATCAATTTCTGATTTCTATGGCGACATAAACACATATTCTTCGCTTAAAAAATCTGTTCAAGATTCTGTAAACAAAGTTCGAGGTGTGAAGATTGAAACAGAGACAGTTAAAAAACAACTTGAAGTAAAACAAAACGAAGAGATTGATGCAAAAAAAGCTATTGAACAAGAAAAATCAACAGTTGAAAAAAGTGAAAAAGATCAAAAAAATCTTCTTTCAATAAGTAAAAATCAGGAAGCAGAATATGCGAAAGTTTTGGCGGCGAGACAAGCCGAGGCGGCGAGTATTCGTGCGAAGCTTTTCGAGCTTCGCGGACAAGGCGCTATTCCTTTCGGGCAAGCCTATGAATATGCAAAAGTTGCAAGCAAGGCGACAGGAGTTCGACCGGCATATATTTTGGCGATTTTGAAACAAGAATCTAATTTGGGTGCAAACGTGGGAACTTGTAACAGGCCAGGAGATACTCGTACTTGGAAAGATATTATGCCTGGACCAACAAGCGGATCTTGGAGAGATGATCAATCTGCATTCCTTAGAATTACAAAAAAACTTGGCATTAGTCCTGATGGACAACCACTATCATGTCCTCTGGCGTCTGGTGGTTGGGGAGGGGCAATGGGACCTTCTCAGTTTATTCCGACGACTTGGGAAAGTTATGAAAATAGAATTGCCACTGCTGTGGGGGCGAGTGTGGCAAACCCTTGGAATCCAGCACACGCAGTTACAGCTACAGCTCTTTATGTAAAAGATTTGGGAGCGGCGGCGCAAACATACACAGCAGAAAGGGAAGCAGCTTGTAAGTATTATTCTGGAAGAAGTTGTACGGCGCCTGGTGTGGTAAATGCATTTTACGGAAATGCTGTGATGACTCACGCTGCTGCTATTCAAAAAGATATCGATGTTTTGGAGAGTTTTTAGATGATTAAAATAGAGAAAGCCCCGGCGCATTTGCGCTCGGGGCTTAACCTGTGCTTTTCAGCTATGGGATTCTTCCCATCATTTCTTCCCACAGATCTCTTGCGTGGTAGAAATCTTCAAGTTCAAGTTGGCTCTCGTTGAAGCGATGAACGTCCTCATCGGCTGGGCAATAGGCTGATGGATGATGTTCACACAGACAGGCGGGGCAGGGTCTTGTTTTCAATGCCTTTAGTACATCGCTCTCATTTGTAGACACACCACCAATATACTTGTTATAGATTTCTTCTAGCTCCCAAGCCCTTCTTTCTTCATCTTCTTCCATTTCAGCGAGATCTCTTTCGTGTGCTTCGATCTCTTGATCTATTGCATCTTGCCTTTCTTGTTCAGATGCAATTTGTTCACGCAGGATGTTATTACCTTGACGCTTGGTCTTGTTGCGGTTGTATGTTCGTGCCATAGCTTGTGCGCTTTGGTTTATGTACAGTTTGTCTAAATATAATATATCATATTTAATATATTTTGTCAATAAGCGTAAATTATCCACTTCCGACCCTACACGAGAACACTGTTAAGAAAATAGTAGAGTTTGCCTTAAAAACAACAACTGTTTGAGGAAAGCCTAAGCTTTCCGAGTTTTGTTGTTTTTTGGCTTAAAATCTACTATTTTTAGGTGTGAAGTGTGGGTCTAGAGTTTTTGTTACTTTTTTATCATGAAAAAAGTAAAGGGTTTTGTTCATAAAATTTAAAATATTTAACTCTTGATTTATAAAACTACTTGTGTTAATATCCTTTTTGTTATGAAAAAAGAAATTCACCCAGAAAGTTATAGACAAGTAATCTTTCAAGACGTTACGTCAGGAGAGATGTTTTTGATTGGCTCAACTGTAAAAACTTCTGAAAAAGGTAAGTTTGAAGGAAAGGAATACGACCTTGTAAAAGTTGAAATTTCAAGTGCTTCACACCCTTTTTATACAGGAAAAGAAACAGTTCTAGACACAGCAGGACGAGTAGATAAATTCAAACAAAGAGCTTTGAAAGTTGCTAAATCAAAAAAAGCGTAAATTACTTACATCAAAGAGAGGGCCTTCCGGCCTTCTTTTTGCTATCATATAAATATGGAACTTAATTTCGAAGAACTAAAAGCAAATCACAAAACAAGTTTTCTCGCATCTGAATACGAGCGTCTTTTGGCTGTTAAAGAATCTACACAAAAAATGCTCCAAGAAGATCCTTCAATGAAAGAAATGATTGAAGAAGAAATTAAAAACACAGATGTGCAGATCGAAGGATTAAAAGCGCAACTTGAAGCCATTGTTAAATCAGAAAGGGAAGAAGAAAAGTTTCCAAATGAAATTATGCTTGAAGTAAGAGCTGGTGCGGGTGGTGACGAAGCTTCGCTTTTTGCATATCAACTTGCTGAAATGTATCAAAGATTTGCCGAAAAGCAGGGTTGGCAATGGAAAACAGAATATGAATCAATGAATGATTTGGGCGGATACAAAGAAGCTTCTTTTGAAATAAAAGGTAAAGATGTTTATAAAAAGCTTCGTTTTGAGACTGGTGTTCATCGCGTGCAAAGAATTCCAGCGACAGAAAAACAGGGAAGAATTCATACTTCGACAGCTTCTGTCGCAGTTCTTCCACTTTATAAAAAAACAACAATAGTTCTAAACGATGCCGATTTGGAATTTGAAACTTCTCGTTCTGGTGGAGCAGGAGGGCAAAATGTTAACAAGGTTGAAACCGCTGTTCGGGTGATTCATAAGCCAACAGGTTTTGATGTACGATGTACATCTGAAAGAAGTCAGCTTAAAAATAAAGAGAAGGCTCTTGAACTTTTGCGATCAAGGTTGCAACAAGCAAAAGATGATGAAGAAGCTAAAAAATATTCGGCAGATAGAGCTTCGCAAATTGGTACGGCTGATAGGTCAGAAAAAATCAGAACATATAACTTTCCACAAGACAGACTTACTGATCACCGGATAAAAGAATCTTGGAGTAATTTGCCAGGAATAATGCTTGGAAATATTGAAGACGTGATAAATAGTTTTGCAGAAGGTGGGGAATAATGCTAGAATTTTTTTTAAGAGTGCACCTTCTGTCTAACCAGACAATGTGGAGGCGGTCAAAATCTCGAGGCCTCCGGTTAGTGTAAACTAACAAAAAGGAGATGTACTGTCTCTGGGAAGCACCCCAGGAAAGGCGACCCTACGGGTCGCCTTTCAAAGTTTGTATTGAAATTATAAATAAAATTTGATATAGTATTCGTTGTCCAAATGCGCGCGTAGCTCAGCTGGTAGAGCATTCGACTGATACTCGAAAGGTCCCAGGTTCGACCCCTGGCGCGCGCACAAAAAATCCCCGAAAGGGGATTTTTGCGTAAATAATTAAAATGCTTATAGTTCATAATAAGCCCATTTGGGTTTTTTATTTTTTATAAAAATTAAATACAAAAAGCCGGGATTCTCTGCGAATCCCGGCCTCATGTCTTTCGTTGTTTGTGTCCAAAGATCGGGGTTTTGAAATCCGGATCTGTGTTCGTAAACTCAATGTGCAGGTGTGAACCGTCTCCTCCCAGACCAGGTGTAACACTGCCAGTTGAACCAACTTTTCCAAGTGGTCTACCTTGCTCCACAATGGCGCCTTTGGTTATTCCATCCGCTATTTCTTGAAGATGTGCATATATTATTACTGCACCATCTATCTTCACGCGAACATGTTTTCCAAAGTCTCCAATGTCTTTAGGTTCAACAAAGATAACCTGGCCATTTCCTGGTGAGCATGACCTGACGACTACACCTGCTTCGGTGTCGATGTCCTGACCCTTATGTTTACGCCCCCACCTCCTTCCAATCTCTGAGGTTATTTTGATGGGCGCGTCTACTGGACTTATGTAGCCCAGGTCGAGGTAGTCACCCCTGTCTGAACTACTGTTGACCAGGGTTTCCGAATCAGTTGACACTCCCGTAAACTTAACCGAAGTATCGGTAAACGGGTTGTCGACTGTAACGACGATGAAAAGGAGTAAGACCGGGATAAGGTAGAGGGCGTCGGACATCGTAAAACGATTATCTTCAGCCCTCTTTTTCCCGGAGCCACTCTGGAGACCGCTTCGGAGGATGATCACTTTAGCCATTGGAAGTTCTTTGTTTCGTAGCCATCCTCTTTGATGATCTCCTTCAACCGTTCGATCCGTTCCTTCACACCCTTTGAGAACTCTGTCTCTGTGGTTGTCGGGTAACTATCATCACTGGTTACGTATGAATTGGCAAGCCAGTCGATGTTGTTTCCGAGGTGTGAATCTCTACCAAACGCACAGTGAAGTGCATAGGTGTTGAGAAGGGTGATCCGATCAGGGATTGTTGGGTCTTTATGGTCTATTTGAAGGTATTGCTTGGTTGCATTTGAAACCCTCTCGACCTTTTTCTCCCTTTCTTCACTACTCAATCCATCAGGAACAGCGACGATTGCCGCGATGACAATTTCCGCTTTCGTGGTGTCGCTCCATTGGCTTGAAAAGCTTCGGAGGTTCACCCCGTTGTCGTATACCGACCTTAGAGCCGCTTTCAACTCCTTCTTAGAAACCTCAGCCTTCGGCTTTTGGGCCGGTGGTGGAGGTTGCGGAGTGGGTTGCTGGGAAGTCGTAGACGACGTAGTCATCGTAACGTTCATTGGCATTGGTGCAGGTGGTGTTGCCACTTGAGTATTGCCAGTCGGGGTGCTTGCCACGACTTGGCTTTGACTCGAGCTGTTGGACGAGCTTACTTTCAGATATGCCAAGTAGAGAATAGCTACCACTGAGGCTGCCATCACAATAGCTTTGATCGCGCCTCCCCAAGTAAGCTTACTCTTCTTTTCGGCTTCACCTTCATCATACACCTTCGCACCTTCCAAGGTTTTATTGGTCTTTTTGACTTCTGTGCGAACCTCTTCCGAAATGTTCCGGGTATCCTTGATGACTTCCAGCACTTCATCAGTGCGGTCTTTCTTTGGCTTGGGCTGATGATCAATGTCTTCAGCTCCGCCACGAAATCCGCCCTTGGGAATGCTTTCACCACCTCCTGGAACTTGGCTTCTGTACTCGAGCTTTGAGCCATCGGGTGCTGTTATTGTCAAACTATGCATGCCTTGCTTATCAAGCAATGAGCTTTCAGTCACGGCATTGAAGATATCTTCGTCAATCCCTCCTTTGGTCTGTATCATGGGTCGGTTGTGTTTGAGTTGTTCTGTGTTGTGAAGGTACAATTACCTTGGGTCGAATACTAACATATTTATATAGAAAAGTCAAGGAAAAAACGGTCAAATTATTAACTTAAATATCTCTAAATTGTTTTGTTAATAAAGTCTTTTGTGTTAGTATATTAGCGACTCGATGGGGTCTTTTTACGTTTTATGGACAAACAAGAAGAGCTAAAAAGTTTAATACAAAAAAGAGATAAGATAACTACTGGATTTTTCTGGCTTGCTCTTAAAATAGCTTTTATAATCGGCATTCCAGCTTTTGTTGCCGCATTTTTTGGTAAAAAACTCGACTCCACAAAAGACACAAACTTTACTTTTACTTTAATTTTTCTTGCAATAGCTTTTATAATTTCTTGGGTAATAATTTATTTTCAATACAAAAAGATTTCAGGGAAAGTAAAAGATGTTGAAGATAAAATAAAAGAATTAAGAAAAAGTTTAGAAGAAGTAAAAGAATAATATGCTTGGAATATCACGAGAAATTTCACCAATAGGACCAGAAACAGTTTTTACAATTGGTGATTTTAGAATAGCGAATTCTACAACCTTTTTAATTTTTATAATTTTGTGTCTAGCGCTGTTTTGTTATTTTGTTGTAAGAAAATTTAAAGTAAAACCTGGAAATGCTCAGTCTGTCGTGGAAATGTTATACGAAGGAATTGCAGGATTTCTTGATCAAATAACAGACAGCAGAGAACGAACAAATAAAATTTTCCCGATAATCGCGACAATCTTTATTTTCGTTGGAATTTCAAATCTTATTGGTCTTATTCCCGGGCTCACTACAATAACTTTTAACGGAGTTTCTTTGTTCAGAACACCGACAGCTGATTTCAACACAACTTTTGTTTTGGCTTTTGGTTCTGTTTTGGTTTTGCAATTCGTGAGTATGTATGAATGGGGAATTATCGATCACATAAATAAATTCGTAAAATTTAAAGATGTATACAGAGGCTTTAAAAGTGGCTTGAAAGATGGTATTATGTCGGTTATCGATTTCGCCATCGGACTTCTGGATATTGTTGGTGAATTTGCTAAAATATTCTCTCTTTCTCTTCGTTTATTTGGAAACATGTACGCGGGGGAAGTGCTGATGATCATAATTATGGGCGGATTTGCATATCTGGTACCAGCGCTGTGGTTGTCGATGAATATTTTATCTGGTTTGATTCAAGCTTTAGTTTTCGGATCACTTGTGACCGCTTACTACATGCTTTCGATAAAACCAGACGAAGATAAATAAGTTTATTAATTATAATTAGTTCGCTACGGCGATAAAAAAATATATGGATGGAAATATGGATTTTGAATCAGCAAGAGTTTTAGCAAAAGGTATTGCAACACTTTCAATGTTTGGTTCAGCGTTAGGTGAAGGATATTTGATCGGTAAGGGTTTGGAAGCTATTGGAAGAAATCCAGATCAAACAGGATCAATCTTCTCAAAAATGATTATTGGTGTTGCGCTTGCAGAATCAACTGCGATTTACGCACTTGTTGCATTCTTCTTGCTTTAATTTTTAGTAAATATTTTATATGGAAATCTTAGGAAAAGTTGGTTTTGATTGGCAGGTTGCACTAGCAAACCTGGTTAACTTTTTGATTGTATTTTTCCTTATAAAAAAATTTCTTTTTAAACCAATCAAGAAAACTATCAAAGAAAGACAAGACACTATAAACAAAGGACTTGAAGATGCAAAAAGAGCAGAATCAATGCTTATAAATGCAAACACAGAAAAAGAAGAGATTTTAAAAGATGCTCAAAAAGAATCTAAAAAAATTACTGAAGATGCTGATAAAAAAGCAAAGCTTATAATTTCAGAATCTAAAAAAGAAGGTTCTTTGGAAGCAGATAAAATCAAAGAAAGCGCTTTGAAAGATTTAGAAAAAATCAAAGAAAGCACAGAAAAGAAAATTCAAAAAGATTTTGTCGATTTGGTTTTGGACGGTGTAACAAAAGTTTCAAAAGATCAAATGGATAAAAAGAAAGCAGAATCTTTTGCAGAAGGTTTATTAAAATAAATTTATGGTTTCTTCTCAAATTATCGTAGAAACAATTAAAAATCATATTTCATCTTCGAAAGACGTCGATGGTTTTTGCGATAAACTTTTAGAATATTTGAAGAAAAATCATTTACTTCATCTTTTGCCAAATATTTTAAGAAAACTCGAACTTGAAAATGTTAAAGATTTAAACAAAAAGACAATCCACATAACAACTTCTCACGAATTTGATAAAGAACTTGTCGAGAAAATTAAATCTTTTGCATCAAAAGAAAAAGGAAACACGTTTAAAGTTTCTATTGACGAAGATTTGATCGGAGGATTTGTCGTCAAAGGGAATAACAAAATAATGGACGCGAGCGTAAAAAGAAACATTCAATTTTTAAGAGAATCATTAACAATATAGCTTATGACTAAAACAGAAGAATTCATAAAAAGTTTAAAAAATAAAATAGCGGATTTTAAACCAGAAGTTTTAGAAAGTGAAACTGGTGAAGTCGTGAGTGTGTTTGATGGTATCGCAAAAGTGTCAGGGCTTCCAAACGTAAAAGCTTCTGAGATTGTTTCTTTTTCAAATGGCGCGCTTGGATTGGCTCTAAACCTTGAAGAGGATTTTATCGGAGTTATTATTCTTGGAGAATTTAGTTCTATTAAAGAGGGCGACAGTGTTGTTAGAACAAATAAAATTCTTTCTATTCCTGTCGGCGATGATATTGTTGGCCGGGTTGTTGACTCTTTGGCAAGACCAATCGACGGAAAAGGTGAGATCACAAAATCAAAAGAAGTTTTGGTAGAAAAAATTGCACCGGGCGTGATGACACGAGAACCTGTAAACCAACCAGTTCAAACAGGAATTAAATCAATCGACGCCATGATTCCAGTTGGCCGCGGACAACGAGAGCTTATTATTGGTGACAGACAAACAGGAAAAACTGCAATTGCAATCGATACAATAATCAACCAAAAAGGACAGAACATGAAATGTGTTTATGTTGCTATTGGTCAAAAGCAATCAAAAATCGCAAGAATTGTTTCAAAGCTTGAAGAAGCTGGGGCAATGGAATACACAACAGTTGTCGCTGCTAGTGCGTCTGACAACCCAGCAATGCTTTATCTTGCTCCATATTCTGGAGTTGCTATTGCTGAATATTTTATGGACAAGGGTGAAGATGTTTTGATCGTTTACGATGATCTTTCAAAGCACGCTGTGGCTTATCGAGAAATCTCTCTTTTACTTCGACGTCCACCTGGTCGAGAAGCTTATCCTGGAGACGTTTTTTATCTACATTCAAGACTTCTAGAACGAGCTTGTCGAAAAAACCAAAATCACGGAGGTGGATCTATTACCGCGCTTCCGATAATTGAAACTCAAGCAGGTGACGTGTCTGGATATATTCCGACAATCGTTATTTCTATTACAGACGGACAGATTTTCCTTGAAACGGATTTGTTTTACAAAGGAATTCGACCTGCGATAAACGCCGGACTTTCTGTGTCGCGTGTTGGTGGTTCTGCACAAATAAAATCAATGAAGAAAAATGCCGGAACTTTAAAACTTGCGATGGCGCAATACAGAGAGCTTGAATCTTTCTCACAATTCGACTCAGATCTTGATCCTGAAACAAAGAAGGTTATCGAAAGAGGAAAAAGAGTTACAGAACTTCTAAAACAAGATCAATTTTCTCCAATGCCAGTTTCTTTACAAGTTGTTTCTATTTTCGCGATGAACGCAGGATTTTTCGATGATACGAAAGTAGAAGATGTTAGAAAAGTTGAAAAAGATTTGCATAAATTCTTTTCAATTTCTAGAAAAGACCTACTTTCAAAAATTGAAAAAGATTGGACTGATGAAATAAAATCTTCACTTGAAACATCTTTGAAAGATTTCAAAATGAGTTTATAAAAAATATTTATGGGACTTGCCACGAAAGCAATAAAACAGAAAATCAAATCTGTTAATAATATAAAAAAGATAACAAAAACTATGGAAATGGTTTCTGTTTCTAAAATGAAAAAGACAACAGAAAGAGTTGTTCGTGGTCGAGCATATTCTAAATATGCTCTGGAACTTCTTCATCATATTGCTGGCGAACGTCATATTTCTCATCCTTTTTTGGAAAATAAAAAAGGAGAAAAGGTTTTGCTGATCGTGATATCTTCGAATAAAGGTTTGGCTGGAGCTTATAACGCAAATATTTCAAAAGCTTTGGCAAAATACAAATCTTCTTCAAAAAAAGAAATCAATTGTATAACTATTGGTAAACAATCAGAAAAATCAGCAAGAAGAAATGGATTAAATATTGTTGCAAGTTTCATCGATTTTTCAGAAAAAAGTTCTTCAGAAGAATTTTTAACAATACGAGATATTTTGGTCAATGAATTTAAAACAGGGAAGTACGAATCAGTAAAAGTTCTTTACACAGAATTCAAATCATCGACAAGTTACAAACCGTTTTTGATGCAAGTTCTTCCAATCAAAGAAAATATTTACAAAGATTTACTTTTACCAGACACAGATTTTAAAGAAATAAAAAATGGTGAGAAGAAAAACCTGGGACTCTATGCATTTGAGCCAAACGAAGCAGAAATTTTAGACACAGTTATAACTCAACTTTTAGAACAAGCAATCTTTCACACATTTCTCGAATCTCTCGCCTCAGAACACAGCTCTCGAATGTTCGCAATGAGAAACGCAAACGACAGCGCAAACACGATGGTTTCTGAATTAACGCTTTATTATAACAGAGTAAGACAAGGTGCCATTACGCAAGAAATTGCAGAAATAGTCGGTGGTGCAGCAGCAATGAGTTAAAATTTTAAGAAAATAATTATGGAAAAAAACAAAACAAACGAAGGTGAAATAACACAAATAATGGGACCGGTTGTCGATGTTCGTTTTTCTGATGGAAATTTGCCAGAAATTTACAACGCACTAGAAGTCGAGTCTTCTGGATCTTCTGTAATTCTTGAAGTTTCAGCTCATCTTGGAACAAACGAAGTTCGAGCTATTTCAATGACTTCAACAGACGGATTAAACCGAGGACAAAAAGTTAAAAATACTGGAGCTCCAATTTCTGTTCCTGTTGGACCAAAAGTTTTAGGAAGAATGTTCGACGTTGTCGGTCAACCAATAGATGAAAAAGAAGCTCCACAAGGAGTAAAGCTAAATCCAAGTCACAGACAAGCTCCGGAATTTAAAGATCAATCACAAAATACAGAAATCCTTGAAACAGGAATTAAGGTTGTTGATCTTATTTGTCCATTCCTAAAAGGTGGAAAGGTTGGACTTTTCGGTGGTGCTGGTGTTGGAAAGACTGTGGTTATCCAAGAATTGATTCACAATATTGCTTCTGAACACGGCGGTTATTCTATTTTTGCCGGCGTGGGAGAGAGAACTCGTGAAGGAAACGACTTGTATAAAGAAATGGAAGAATCAGGCGTGCTTGATAAAACTGCTCTAGTTTTTGGGCAAATGAATGAGCCACCTGGAGCGAGAGCGCGGGTTGCTTTGTCAGCTCTTACTATGGCCGAATATTTCCGAGACGAAGAGGGAAGAGATTTGCTTCTTTTTATTGATAACATTTTCCGATTTACTCAAGCAGGTTCTGAAGTGTCGGCTCTTTTGGGACGTATGCCATCTGCTGTGGGTTATCAACCAACTCTGGCAACAGAAATGGGAAATCTTCAAGAAAGAATTACTTCGACAAACAAAGGTTCAATTACTTCTATTCAAGCTGTTTATGTGCCAGCGGACGACCTTACAGACCCAGCACCAGCGACAACTTTCACACACCTAGACTCGACAGTTTCTCTTTCTCGTCCACTTTCTGAACTTGGTATTTATCCAGCTGTTGATCCACTTGATTCAACTTCTACAATCCTTGATCCAAATGTTGTTGGTGAAGAACACTACGGCGTTGCTCGTGGAGTTCAAAAAGTTCTACAAAAATACAAAGACCTTCAAGATATTATTGCAATCTTGGGTATGGATGAACTTTCAGATGAAGACAAGCTTACGGTTTCAAGAGCTCGAAAAATTCAAAAGTTCTTGTCACAACCGTTTTTCGTAGCAGAACAATTCACTGGTGCGCCAGGAATCTATGTTCCAGTTAAAAATACAATTAAATCTTTCAAAGAAATTCTTGAAGGAAAATACGACCATATAAGTGAACAACACTTCTATATGAAAGGTTCTATTGAAGATGTGATAAAAGCACACGAAAGCTCTACAAAATAAAAGATGAGTAATAAAAAATTACAACTTAAAATAATCACACCAGATTCTGTTATCTACGAAGATGACGAAATTTCTTATGTAAATATCATGACGGAAATGGTGAGATTACTGTTTTACCAGACCACATTCCACTTGTAACAAATATTAAAACTGGTCAGATAAAAGTTGGAAAAGATGGCGAGGTTTTTGCTCTGGCAGTTTCTATCGGAATACTTGAAGTTCAAAGAGATAGTAAAGTTGTGATTTTAGCAGAAAGATCTGAAATGGCTCATTTGATTGATCTAAACAGAGCAGAAGAAGCTTACAAGCGAGCTGAGGATTTGCGAGAGCGAATAAAAGACGAAGAAGAAGTTGATGATGCGAAAGTTAAAGCTTTGATTGATAAGGAGCTTAATAGAATTAAGGTGGGGAGTAAGTGGAAGAAGTAGTTTAAAAAAGCCCGAGAGGGCTTTTTTGATTTCTCTTTTAAAAACAAGATTTGTTTTTGCTTTTTTAATGAAAAGTCTATTTTCTTTTCCCTTGAAGGAAAAGAAACAAAAGTTCAAGACGCAGAAAAATATATCTAAAATTTATTCAATTTTAGCTAAGAAAGTGATGAACTCGCCCGAAAAAGAAGTGTCTATACACTTCTTTTTCCGAGCTAAGCTAGCATCACTTTCTAAAGCAAATTAAATAAATTTATTTACGATATATTTTAAGCGTCGAAATCTCTACGATTATCTCTTTGTGGTTTATTAAAAAGAAAAACACCCCGCAAGGTGTTTTCCTCTGGGGTATGATTGGACTCATTGTCTACTATTGTCTTTTTTCATCTTTTCTTTCCATAGGCGAGCCTTGTAACGTTCTTTTGCTCGTTGTTCAAAATTTCTATAACCAGCATTTTTAATACACTCTTCATAGATAATCATTAATTCATCTATATTTTTCATTATTCTATCTACTTCTCTTAGATTGAATTTATGTTTTTCTATTTTTGCCCAAGCCTCATCAATTTTTCTTTCAACATCTTCCATTTCTGAAAATTTTTTGGGTCAGCTTCAGGTTTGAGGTTCATTAGTTTTGGTTTTCCCACTTTATATCAAACAGCTTGCTCTAATGTCATTTCATAGGAAAAAAGACCAGCAAGGATAACAAAATCTTGATCTAGGTGTGCTGGAAATCCGCTAAACGACACAAACAGGCCATCGTCCATCTTGATACCTCCACCGTACTGCCTGTTACCAGAGTTCTCGCTTTCGAAGCTCGTGAGGTGTTTGTGAGTTTCGTTCATGTGTGTGACTCGAAACACCTTCTCTTTTGCAAAAGCCCTCTTCTCATTCAGTTTGCCCAAGGGGATTTCACCAATATCGAATAAGTGAATTGTCTCACGAAAGCTACCGAACTTATCAAGTATCGCCAAGCAGCCACCTTCTCTTCCTCCAAGAAATTTCTTGTTCTGGTTCAAGAAAGCGGGTAATAATTCTGAGGCTGTTTGGAGAAGATTTTCTCCTCTCGGTGACATTTTGGGGTTCATGTGTACTTTGAGTTTTATACTTTATACTAGACAATCACTCATAAGTCAAGTATAGTATTCCCATGGCAAATCTATACATTATCTGCACACCAATAGGGAACCTGGGAGATATAACTCTACGGGCTCTGGAAACGCTTAAGAGTGTTGATTTGGTGCTTTGTGAGGATACACGCGTCACAGGGAAATTGCTATCGCATTATGGCATTTCCGTGCCAACAATGAGCTATCACGCCAACAGCACGATCCAAAAACACGACAAAATAATAACCCTACTTTCTGAAGGAAAATCTCTGGCCTTGGTTTCAGATGCCGGAACCCCAACAATATCAGATCCTGGAGTTTTGCTGATTGAACTAATAAAAAAAGAATTACCAGAAGTTAAAATAATCCCAATTCCCGGCGCGTCAGCTTTGACTACAGCGCTTTCTGTTTCTGGAATTCCTTCTCCACAATTTACATTTTACGGATTTCTTCCACACAAAAAGGGGAGGGAAACTCTTTTTAAAGAAATATCTGAAAGTTCACGAACTTCTGTTTTTTATGAATCGCCACACAGAATAGAAAAAACTCTCGAGTCTTTGGTGTCACATTTAGATGAAGACAGAAGGGTTGTCGTGGCTCGTGAACTTACAAAAATGTTTGAAGAAGTTGTATCTGGAAATGCAAAAGAAGTTTTGAATTATTTTAAAGAAAATAAAGATAAGGTTAGAGGTGAGTTTGTGGTTATTGTGGGGTAGGGGAAAGTGAAGAGCGGGGTCGCTTAGCGACCCCGCTCTATTGCCCCTACTTCATGTATCAGGTGGCTTGTGGGACACGCCCCAGCTCACCCACAATTGGGAATTCTTTGTGACGATTGCGACCAAGATAGGCAACAAGCTTCTTACGGCTTTGCCAAAGTCTCCTAGCTCCACCGTGCGTTACTTTGCATTCATCGCATTGGCAGAAGTAGACTTTTTCTTCACGATCAGTGCCGTCTTCTTTGGTGATCTGAATCGTTTCTTCGGTCATCTTTCCGCCCGCAGGTGAAAAGAAGAAGTTGCCACAAATGTTGCATTGATATCGTGGGTTTACTTTGTCTGCCATGGTGTTCTGGTTTTTTCTCACATTACTTAAATCTGAGCATAAAGTCAAACTCAAAAAATACTTTCGAGTAATCCCCAGTTTTGTGTATATTTCCTTTTAAAATATAATGAATATATTACTAACTGAATTGTTGAATTGCCTATGCCTAAAGAAAAAACTTTACTTTTTATCGGAGTCTGGATTATCATCCTTTCTAATTTTATTGGTATTGCTACAGAAATAAAAAACTATCTTTTTATTGCCACAGGAATAGTTTTAATTGCAATATCTTACTCTTCTGGAATTTCAAAAAAAGAAACCGAAGAAAACTTTTTTCATATTCAAAAGAAAAATCTAGAAAATAGATTTAAAAAATCTCCAGAAGTTAAACCGACAAGAGAACCAATAATTTCATCGATAAAGAAAGAAAAGGTTGTAGAAACTTCGCCAGAAGAAGCCAAGACCGACCTTTCAAATCCTTTTAAAGACATGGAACGTGAAAACTATGAACCTGTTATAAAAGTTAGAAAATCTAGATCAAAACCGAAACCAAAACTTGTTAGAGAAGAAAAGATTGTAGAAGAAACAGAAAATCTGGTAGTAAATAATTTTCCAGAAGAAGATGACGATGTGATTGTTATTTCAAGTGATGGCGATAGTGAAAACATTTCTTAGATATGGATATTAAAAAAACACTTTTTGTTGTAACTCCAGTATCTGCCGCAATTGTTGGTGTTTTTTTCTTGATGCCAAGCAAAAATGTTTATGAATCACAAAGTGTGAGAGTTGTAGAAAGTGAGTCTTCACAAGAAGCTTCTTTGGTAAATGCCTTGAGTACTTCTTCTAATCAAATTATCGAAGAAGTTGTTCCCGAAAAAGTTATAGTAAAAGAATTTCCAGTAACTCACGTCAAAACGCCAGAAGAAGTAAAAGCTATCTACATGTCGAGCTGGGTTGCAGGAACGCCGAGTTTTCGAGAAAAACTTGTAAAGATAATGGATGAGACAGAAATTAATTCTGTGATTATTGATATAAAAGATTACACTGGAAAAGTCTCCTTTTTAATAGACGAAAAACCCTTCAATGAAATCAACTCTTCAGAAAAAAGAATTTCTGACATAAAAGAATTTATTGGAAGACTTCATGATAAAAATATTTATGTAATCGGAAGAATTTCTACTTTCCAAGATCCACACCTTGTTTCTGTTTGGCCAGAAGAAGCTGTGAAAAAGGGAAGTGACAAAACTTTACCCTGGAAAGATCACAAAGGGATAAGTTGGATCGATGCCGGTTCAGAAAAAGTTTGGAAGTATAGCGTCGATTTGGCAAAAATATCTTATGAGTATGGTTTCGATGAGATAAATTTTGATTATATTAGATTTCCTTCAGACGGAAATATGAAAGATATTTATTTTCCATATAGCGAAGGAAAAGTAAAGCACGAAGTTCTAAAATCTTTTTTTGAATATTTGAAAGAAAATTTGGGTAGTAGTGAAATGAAAATTTCGGCAGATATTTTTGGAATGACGACAACAAATACAGACGATTTAGGAATTGGACAAATACTGGAAGACGCTCTGTTAAATTTTGACTATGTTGCACCAATGGTTTATCCATCTCATTTTCCAAACAACTGGGCGGGTATGGCAAAACCGGCCGAAAAGCCTTATGATGTAATACACAGGTCTATGGGGAGCGCGGTTAAAAGAGCAGAAGCGCTTGGTGTTGATATTAATAAACTAAGACCATGGCTCCAGGACTTTGATCTGGGCGCAAATTATACAAAAGAAATGGTTCTGGCTCAGATAGATGCGACTTATGATGTTGGGCTAAATTCTTGGATGCTCTGGGATCCAAAAAATATTTATACAAAAGAAGCTTTAAAATTGAATGAATAAAATATGAAAAAAATTGCAAAAGTCTCAAAATTTATAATCATCGGAATACTCTTTTTTGTCGGAGGATTTTATATTGGTTTTAATAATGTTCCAGAAGTAAACAAAGTTTACGGAATTTCAAATAAAGAAAATATTCCGGAAGATGTTTCTGATGCTGACTTTGCTGATTTTTGGAAAGCCTGGAATGTCATAAATGAAAGACATCCTGATGGTGCAAAGGTTTCTTCACAAGAAAAAATCTGGGGAGCAATAAAAGGAATGGTTGATTCTGTCGGCGATCCGTACACATATTTTTTCACCCCTGAAGAAGCTGAGGATTTAAATATCGACTTATCAGGAGAATTCTTTGGTGTCGGAATGGAAGTTGGTGTTCGTGAAAAAAACTTAGTGGTAATCTCGCCAATAAAAAATTCTCCAGCAGATAAAGCTGGGATTGAAGCTGGAGATATTATTCTAAAAATTGGAGATGAAGTTGCAAACAAGTTAACTATAGACGGTGCTATTGATCTTATAAGAGGGGAGAAGGGGACATCTGTTAAGCTTACAATTCTCCGAGAAGGAAATTCTTCGCCGATAGAAATAAGTGTTGTTAGAGATTTAATTAAAATTCCAACCGTCGAAACTGAGCTTCGAAAAGATGGTGTTTTCATAGTTAGACTTTTTGATTTCTCAAGAAATTCAGAATCTGATTTTGAAAAAGCACTTGATGAATTTGTTGCTTCAAAATCTAAAAAATTGATTGTTGATTTAAGAGGAAACCCTGGTGGTTATCTTGGCTCGGCAGTAAATATCACAAGTTGGTTCCTTGAAGAAGGTCAAACTATTGTTATCGAAAATTCTACAAACTCTGCGGAAAATCATACTTATAGAAGTAACGGAAATAGACTGCAAGGTAATTTTGATTTGGTTGTGCTTGTCGACGGTGGGTCTGCGTCTGCATCGGAAATTATGGCTGGAGCACTTCAAGAACACGGCGTTGCAAAGCTTGTTGGAGATCAAACTTTCGGTAAAGGTTCTGTGCAGGAAATTATAAACTTTAAAGATAAAACAGAATTAAAAATAACTGTTGCGGAATGGCTAACTCCAGACGGAACTTCAATTTCAAAAAATGGCCTAACTCCGGATGTCGTTGTTCCATTTGATGAAGAAGCTTACTTAAAAAATAAAACAGATAATCAGCTAAATGAAGCTGTTAAACTAATTCTTAAAAAATAAAAACATGAAAGTTATATTTCTGAAAAACGTAAAGAAAAAAGGTCTGAAAGGCGAGATAAAAGATGTAAACGAAGGATACGCTAGAAACTTTCTTATACCTGGCAAACATGCCAAAGAGGCCACGCCTGAAGCCTTGAGGGCTTTTGAAAGCTTAAACAAAGGTAAGCTCGATCATCAAAAAACTGAAAATGAGAAAGTCAAAAATCTGATTCAAAAATTAAAAGAAGAGGGAAGTATTGTTATGAAAGCTCGGGCAAATGAAAAGGGGAGTTTGTTTAAAAAAATCACTTCAAAAGATATTATAAAATTTATTGAAAACCAAACTGACGTAAATTTGAGTAACGCAAATTTTAAATCTCCAGAAATAAAAAGTGTCGGATCTTATTCTTTTGAAATAAGCAACGGGGAAGTAAAAGAAAAGTTTGACTTAAAAATAGAAAATGAATAAAACAAAACCCTCACGTTTGTTTGTGAGGGTTTTGTTTTATATTTTATTTTGCGTAAGCTACAACCTCAACAATTTTTTTAACAACTACTTTGTTATCAAAATTTGTTTTTCTCTTTTTTCCGAACTTAACAGTTCCATCAATCATTGCGTAAAGAGTGTGATCCTTTCCCATGTCTACGTTCTTTCCAGGCATTACATCTGTTCCTCTTTGGCGAACGATAATAGATCCTGCTTTGGCTTTTTCACCATCAGCAATTTTAACCCCAAGATATTTTGGGTTTGAGTCTCTTAAGTTTCTAGCTGTACCGCCGGCTTTTCTATGTGCCATACTATACTTATTTTCTTAATATTGCCTTAATTTGTAAGGAAATATCTGAATCTTTACTTAAATAATAACGAGCACAAGTATACGATATATGGTTAAAAAATGCAAGTCTTTTTCAATAAATGGGGGGATAGGGTAATCAAGGCTTATTTTTAGATATTTTCCACTTAAATTTGAGTTAATAAAGGGAAATATATGCTTTAATGAATATATGAAAAAAGAGTATATCGTCATTATAATCATCATCCTTGTCGGAATTTTGTCTTTTGGACTTGGGAGAATGTCTGCTTTAGAGCAGGGCGGAAATGATAGCGAAGTTGAATTTATTGTTCCAAGTCTTTCAAAAATTGATATGAACTTTAAAAGTTTTAACTATGTTGCTTCTATAAACGGAACAAAGTATTACCCAAGAGGGTGTAAGGCGGTGAATAGAATAAAGTTGACAAACAGAATTTATTTTAAGAGTGGAGAAGACGCAAAAAAGTCAGGCTATGACTACACAAGCTCTTGCTAAGAAGGCAATTGACTTTAAAGCTAAATATATTAATCTTTTATACGAACCCCTGAAACTCTTAAGTCATGAAGAAAAAAGCTGAGGCGTTCAAAATGGCAGCTTTTCTGATGGATGGATTGTTCTTGCTGGTTATATTATTTGCGTCTCTAGCCACGCTCTATTTTTCAATCAAGGTATTAGGATTTCTCGGTAGAGATATATTTCAATGTCACTAAAGAAATTTTCATTTTTAGTGGTTCCAATGGTATTAGTATTTATAATTCCTAGGTATGTATACATCTATTTTTTAAAGGGAAGGATACCGATCATTCGAAATTATGGATTCTGGAAGTCTCGAAATAGACCTCAAAGAAAGAAGCCCGTCTCATAGACGTGGCTTCTTCTTTTTTAGGCCAGGTGGTAGGGGAAGTGAAGTAAAAGTATTTTTTATATTTATAAAAAATAAAAATATTTACCTAGAATAAATTTTAAGTGTAAAGGTTAGGGGAAGTAGGGTTTTTAATCATTTTAATTTAATAAGTATCTATGGTTCTTTATTATATTAACGTCGCACAATATATCTTTTACGACGCTTATTACTTATAAATAAGGCCGTATTCAGGTTAACCCCTTCCCCTTCAATTAAAAATTTAAAAAGTCTGAGTTAGATAAATTTATTTATTTTTAGATTCAAGTAAAGTTAACGCCTTCCCCTTTTTGTCTCCTCGTCCAGTTCGGCCAATTCTGTGAATATAGTCTTCATGTGTAGCTGGCACATCGTAGTTGATAACATGACTTACGTCAGGTATATCTAAACCTCTTGCAGCCACATCGGTCGCTACAAGCATCTGTATTTCGTTTTTCTTGAAAAGATTAAGTACTCCTTGTCTTTGAGATTGACGTTTGTCACCGTGAATTGAACCGGTTTTAAATCCGCGCTTGTTTAGATTATTCGATAGCTTTTCAACCCCGTGCTTTGTTCTTCCGAAAATTAAAACTTTTTGAAATTCAGGACTGATTAGAAGGTCATGCAAAACTTCAATTTTATCTAATCCAGGTTTAACCATAACAACATCTTGCTCGATATTTTTTGAAGTGTCACCTGTTTTAACAGAAATTTTTACAGGATTTTTTAAGAAATCTTTTATAAGTTTTTCAATTTCTGAAGAAAGTGTTGCAGAAAAAAACAAAGTTTGTTTATTTTCTGGCATTTGACTCATCATAAAACGCATATCATTTACAAATCCCATATCAAGCATTCTATCTGCTTCGTCTAAAACAATCGTATTGAAAAGTGACAGGTCTAAAACCTTACGATCAATTAGATCCTTAAATCTTCCTGGAGTACCGATAACAAAATTATTGTTCATTTTTAAATCTTTGATTTGTCTGTAGATCGGCATCCCACCAACGCAACAAACAGAATACATTTTTTCCATTCTAAAAGCTCTAAACTCATCGTTAATTTGAAGAGCAAGTTCTCTTGTCGGAACAACAACCAAGATTTTTTCAGAAGGATTATTTAGAACTTTGTGAATAGTTGGAATAAGAAAAGCCCCAGTCTTCCCTGTCCCAGTATTTGCGATTCCAACAACATCATTTCCTTTCAAAGCTTCAGGAATAGATTTGTCTTGAATTGGCGTAGGTGTTTTATATCCACGTTTAATTATATTTTTTTTAAGTCTTTCATCGATCAAAAAATCAGAGAAAGTATGCTCCGGCACAAACACCTCCACAGTTTCTGGCACAGTAACTTTATTTACAAATTTTGATACATCAGCGTTACTTATTTGACCAAAACGATTTTTTCCTCCTCTTTTATTGTTATTTTTTCCACGAAATTTATTAGAAAAATTACGTTTACCTTTAAAATTTGATTTCTTCGATTTATTAAATTTTTTACTTTGCATACTAAAAAGACTGCTTAGAAATAAAGGAGATTTCGATTTCTCCAGTGCAGTCTTTGATAAAAAGTAAGGCGACTGCCTCTTTAAGAATTAAGGTTTTTCCTATTCAAGAAGAATCTTACAATAAGCAGATAATAGCATATATAGTTTAATATGTCAATCTACATATTGAACTCGTCAATTTTCTTATATTCTTCTGTTGGAGAATTATTATCTGGTGAACCTTCTTCAAATTCTTGCTTCATTAAAATGTAAGAATTTTCACCTTTTATAATTTTAAAACGCTCGCCAAATCCCGCGTAGTAGCATTGAGCATTTTCTGTGTCGGGCAGTGTGTCAGGGTCAGCTTCAGGTAAGGTATTGCATCCACCTGGAACAGTCTCTATAAATTTCCCCTCTTCTCTATAATTTGAATATTTAATTTTTAAATAAATATCTGTACTTGGATTTCCATCAAGGTTTAAAGTTTTTGAATCTTTAAATTCCCACGAAAAACTTATGGGCTCTGATCTATCTAAAATTTTTACAGAATCTGTTACAGAAAAAACTCCGACAATGTCATACTTTTGCAAATGATTAGAACTTAACATTTCTATCGGAGTCACAAGTCCCCACGCGCTAAAACGATCACCACCTTGTATTTCTGGAGGAATTTGAGACATAAGCATAAAGTCTAGAGAATAGTATTTTCCCTCATCAGTCTTAAAGCCAATGGCACACTCAAGAGTTTGTGGACCTGAAGTATCTTTATGAGGTAAACAGGTTTGCGTTCCAGAAAGATTAGCTCTATAAGAGACGATGTCAGATGGATTTTCTTGCTTTTCTTTGTATATGTGATTATTTAAAGATTTAAAACCAAAAAAGCCAAGAACTAAAACAATCAAAATTAAAAAACCAATCCCCTTTCCTATAAAAAATTTTCTAGCTGTCATATTTTAATATAGCATTTTATCTTTAAAACTACCACCAAAGACCTTTTAATGTTTTAAATTTCATATTTTGGCGAGTTATAGGACCAAAGTATCCAGCAGTTGGGAAAATATTATTTTGTTTTTGATAATCTTTTAAAGCCTTTTGTGTTTTTGGACCAAAATAATTTGTTTCTTGCCCGTTTGATCCAGCACCAAAATTAGAGACAAAATATCCGTTCTGGTTTAAAAGTTTTTGAAGCATTCTAACATCTTCACCAATCATTCCAATTTTTAAATCTCTTAATAAAGTATCCATTGGTTTTATAAAATTATCATTTGTACCATAATTTCCTGAAGATGTTTCACTATTATTTTTTGAATTTATTATGGCTTTAGTTTTCGGACCAAAAAAACCAGTTGCTGGGAAAATATTATTTTGTTTTTGAAAATCAGTTAATGCGTTTTTCGTTAAATTTCCAAAAAAACCAGTATTCAAAGATTTCAAAAGATATGAATTTTTAATTAGAAAATTTTGCAATTCTATAACCTCCTCACCTCTACTGCCAAAGCCGAATTCTTTTTTAAATATAACGATAGCTTTGTTCTCATTTTCTAATGGTATATTTTTGTTTAAAAGGTTAAAATTATTTGGTCTAGATCCGCTTGATGTTGACTCACTGCGAGTTATTTCTACAACACTAAATGAAATGAGAAGATCATCGCTATTAGAGTTTCCTATAGAGTCTTGACATCTGACGTAGTAAACATGGGAACTTCCATTTGTTAAACTCGAGATACTCTGGGAATGATTAACACCCCCCGTTGTACCAAAGGTTTGAGGCATAAAGCCATAAGATGTACCAGGGGTAGTTGAATATTTACATGTTGCGTTTTCATCTGTTGTTAGAGATATGTTTGTGCTTGTAGTACCTGATGACAACGCTCCGCTTGGAGAAGTAGATGATCTCGCGGGGCCTGTAATATCATTAATATATGATAATTCAATATTACTTAACTGAACCAATTGAGTTCCGTTAGAATTTAGATATGCCTTAAATACAAATGATCCATCCCTGTTGAAAAAGATGCTATGTTTGAACCAACCTCTGAAGCTATATTAGATTCAGTATATCCTGAAGAAGTTGCAATCCAGCCAGAATTATACCAATACCACGTGACTCCTCCGTCGTTAGAAATTTGATATTTAATCTCCCCTCCATTTTTTACTGAAATTTCAGTAAAGTCAGACAGTGAAGTGAACGATACTGGATTATTCGGTAAAATACTTGGATTGGTGGTTACATACAAACCTTCTTCTGAGTTGACAGTGGCCGTAGGTTCTGACCCTGTGGTTGAATTACGAACAATCATCCAATCAATCATGGCTGCACCAGTACCACTACCGTTAACTGTCGTTCCCGCTGGAGTATTAATCTGCAAAGTAACCAGTGGTGGGTTGTTTGTTATCCAGTTTTGAGCAGGTGTACGACTTTCCCTGTTTACGAGACCGTAATTTTTGGCATTTGGCACATCAATTAGGTGACCTATTACATGTTTATTTTTTTGTATCGTGGCAATAGTTTGATTTGTGGTTGAGCCCGTTGCCAACTGCCATGATGTTGTAGCAGAGTTTCTAATCAAAGAAGCTGAATTTGTAAAGAAATTAAACGAAGATGGTGAAATATAAAATTGTATATTAGAAAGAGAATTCGCAATGTCAACCTTATATTCAACCATCTTTACACCAGACAAGGTGCTGATGGTTCTTTGTGCTGCAAGATACGTGGTAGTCGAGTGATCTGAAAAAACAAGATTTCCGCCAATTGATCTAGGAATATCTACTGTCTCGGTTCCAGTAGAAGTCCAGCCTGCAGGTGTAGTTCCAAGCGAAGGTTCTGGTTCAAATTCCTCTGTGTTTGGATCAAATTCTAAAATAACAACTTTTCTTTTATCTTCGTTTGACGATGCCGTACTATGAATAAGTGGTCCAACATAAATTTTATCATTTACAGAATCATAAAAAGCCTTCATATCATCATCGGCGTGTGGGATTGTCGCAGTCAGAGTCGACAGAGTATTTGAGGAAATATCATATTTATATACCGTATTATAATACGTAGTGTTAGTCCAGTTATACCCGCCAAAAATATAGACGTTTCCTTTTGCATAAGCTGTACCCATTGTATCTCTTGGTGTTGGTAAATCTGAACCCGTGTCAACCGGGTTTACAGACGGAGTAGATGGATTATATGAAAGTATGGTGGTTAAGCTATTGAGTGTAGATGCATTATTATAGGCACCTCCAAATAAATAAATTCTTCCGTCTTCGTCTGAATATACTGGCTCCATTCCTTCCGAGGCAATTGGCAAAAAAGCACCAGTATTAGTGACAGTAGGTGTAATTAGGTTTAAGTTGTGCGTGTAGATGGTATTTGAAAAAGTAGAGGTGCCACCAGTAAGAGTTCTTCGTCCGCCAAAAAGATATATTTTATCGTCCATTGGGTTATAGACAGCACCAGGATTTATAACTGATTGCGGCAATGTTTCAGAGAGTAGTGTAAGGGTATTAGTTGCCGGATCAAAGCTATAGATTCTTGAAAGCGTAGTGCTATTACCGTCTGTTCCCCCATATAAATAAAACATTTGCTTGGTTGGGTGCCAGACAACACTAGAGTTTGCAAAAGTTGTTGATGGATAAGAAAACCCAACTTCCCACGTATCTATATTAGCCCATGTTGTAACATTGTAATCAGTCAAATTGTCTGTTTGTGTTCCAAGAAAGTAAAATCTTCTATCTTCGGGATTAAATCCAGCCATGTAACCAGAATCAGAACCGAATGCAAATTGATGATCTGAAGTTGACCCAGAGAAATCATCAAACTCAACAAATGTATTCGAGCCACTTGATGTACTCGCTGCTAAATCATTATTATAGTAGACATAAATTGTTCTGTTTGAAGATCCTAACAAACTTGGCACTTCTACCCAAAAAGTGGCACTCACACCATCTATTTTTTCTTCTAGCCAAAAATCTAAATCTGATTGCCCATCTGAGTCTGTAAATCGAATGTCATCAAAATCAGATTGCATGTCTGAGTCATATGTAAGAACAATCTTAACCTGTATATTTGTAAAAGAAGACGGGTTGGCGGTGTTGTTCAGGGTTATAGGCATGCGTTTTAACCAAGACAAATCATTCCAATCAGTTTTTACCTTAAGCTGAGCATTTCCTGCAGTAACTTCTATTTCTGTTGGGATAAAAGTGTAGTCAGAACTAGAAGAAAAATCCCATGAATTCGAAGTGGCATATGTAACGTAAGGTAAAAACTGCATACACAGTAGAATAACCATTATTGCCTTATATATTTTTAGTGTTTTTTTCATATTTCTCTAACTTTAATTACTAGATAATCACTGTTCTGCCGGTTGATAAGGCTGATAATTGTCTATATAGCTCGGGATGCTTTGATAAGGTAAATCACCCTGAAGTTCAAAATTTGTGGCAGATTCACCGTTTCTAATTCTTTGCATATTTAAAACAAAACTATCCCAAATTAAATTTACAAAAACATCATTCCAAATATATTCCGCTGGTTCTCTCAAATATCTATTCCAAAATCCAGCCACTCCAGTAGATACATAAGAAACATTGTCTTGAACATCTTCATTTCCAGCAATATCTTCTTCAATGTTTATTCCAAACATTCCAAGTGCCACAATAAGCAAAATAACAACAACAAGTGTTCGAAGATTTATAAAACCAGCTCTAAAATTCATATTATTATTGTATCATAAATTAATTTAATGCGCCCTCTTTCCTGAGGATAAAAATTTTATTTTCTTTTCCACGATTATATTCGCCTATTTTTCCATCACTTTTTATAACTCTATGACAAGGAATATCTTCTCTATAATTTTTCTTTAAAATACTCCCGACGGCCCGAAAGGCTTTCGGGCTTCCAGCCTTTTTAGCAACTTCTTTATACGAAAGTGTCTTTCCTTTTGGTATTTTACTCACAACAAGCAAGACTTTTTCTGTGAAAGTTTTCATTTTATTTAAACATTGCATCTGTTGCCTTTGGTAAATAATCGAGAGGATTTAAATACTGAGAACCAGCAACAACCGGCGTTGTATACATTTTCCCTGGACATCCTGCGCTTGGCCAAGTTTTTACAGAAACAAGTGAAGCTGGCATCAGTCCAACGTGTAAGTGTGGCGCCGTTGAGTATCCTGTATTTCCGCTATAAGCAACCAAATCCCCCGCCTTTACTCTTTGACCCTTCTTAACAGTCGAAGAAGTTAAGTGAAAGAAAGTATTTGCCAGACCATTGTCGTATTTAATCAAAACCCAAACACCGGTACTTGCTCGTGGACAAACGCCATCCGTGTCCCCTGTTCCCAAAACAACTCCATCAGCCATAGCAAAAACCTTATCGTTGTTTGCTCTAAAATCAACTCCGGCGTGTTTTCCCTGCCAAGCCCCAGTTCGGTAATTATAAAGCGTTGGAGAATCATCTGTCAGACCAAATCTTTGGGTTATCAAAACAGAAGCAAGTGGCCAAGCTAAAATTCCATTTTTAGGTTTTGGATAAGAAGAAGGATCGAGCTGAAACTGAATTTTTGATTCCAAGTCTTGAAGCTCAGCCTCGAACTGCGCCCTGAGCTTTTCTTTTTCTGCAATAATTTTTTGATATTCTGCTTCTTGATTTTTGGTTTCTTTTAAAAGCGCTTCTTTTTCACTTTTGTTTTTTTCAACAACAACTTTCTGTCCGTTCACTTCTGTTTTATAATCGAGCAATTTACTTTTCGCTTCTTCTTTTTCCAAAATAGTTTCTGATAAACCTTTTTGAATTATTCGAAGCTCAGAAACATTTTCTCGAAGTTTTTTATGAAAGTCGATTATCTCATTTGTTTCGTTTAGTGCATCAGAAAAACTTTTCTTAGACAAAATTTTATATGTAATATTTTCAGCATCGATTTCATGCATTCTTTTTATTCCAGAACTAATAGCTTTTTTTGCTTTGTTTATTGAAGTTTCTTTGTCGCCAATTTCAATTTCCAAAATCGAAATTGAATTATTTGTAGACTTTATTTTATCTTCTGCAATTTTTATTTCTGTGAGGAGTTTTTTTCTTGTGGTATCGAGATCAGAAACTGCATTTCCCAAAGTATTTGATTTATCGTTTATAACTTTAAGTTCTGATTGAAGTTTTTGAAGTTCGAGTTGAAGGGCCTGAACATCGGCGTTTCTCGATTTTATTTGACTTTCAAGCTCTGAAACAGACTGCGCAAAAGCCGTAGAAGCCGTGAAAATGCCCATAAAAGCCACTATTAGAGCTTGAAGCAGTAATTTACTCATTACCTTCTATAATACCCTATTTACAAAGGTCTGGTGTGGATAACTTAAAAATAATTTAATACTTGACAAATATATTTAAATATGATATTATATACTTAAACCAACACATTCACCGAACATGAAAAAGCTCATTATCTTGGTGGCCCTGGTCACCTTCGCACTGAGTCCTGTGGAAGTCAGTGCTTCCATCACCTCGAACATCGAGGCTTCCGGCCAGATGGCGGAATACCTCAAACCGCCGAAGAAGCGGTATGGTGTCAGGAAACAACCGAAGTTCCGTTCCTGCAGGAGCGCAGCCAAGGTGCGCAACAGACGTCGTCGTTAGGTCATACAGGCCTGATGATGAAAGACCCCCGCCACGTGCGAGGGTCTTCTTTTTTATCTAAGAAACAATTTCAGAAATCTTTTTATACGCAGCTTCTAACCTTTTTATAGTTTCAATTTTTCCAAATATATAAGCCAAAGTAAAAGGATCAGGAGATTTTGAAAGTCCAGACAAAGCAAATCTCATTGGCCACAAAACATCGCCTCTTCCCTTTTCTTCAGCATAATCAAAAACCGAAGACTTAACAGATTCCACACTTTCGAAATTGGCTTTTTCTAAAATAGAAATTAAATCTTTTAAATAATTTTTTGTTTGATATTCGTCAGAATTTTTCCAGATCAAATCTCTTGTTTCGTAACTCGGCAAAGAGTTATAGAAAGTAAGATTTTCATTTTTTAAATCACTAAATTTGTGAATTCTCTCGATAAGTGTTGGCCAAGCTCTGTCTAAAATATCTTCAGGAACTTCTGCAAAATGTTTTATTCCTAAAATAATTTCTTCTTTTGATTTTCCTAAAAGATATTGTTTGTTAAACCAATCAAGCTTTTCAATATTGAAAACTCCGCCACCCTTTTGAACTTTTTCCAAAGAAAATTCGTGGATTAATTCTTCCATAGTAAACAATTCTTTTTCTGTTCCAGGATTCCAACCAATAAAAGCCAAGAAATTTATCACAGCCTCTTTGAAATATCCCATATCTTTAAAATCAAGAAGTGCCGTCGCTCCGTGACGCTTTGAAAGCTTTGTTTTGTCCGGCGCCAAAACAAGCGGAATGTGCGCATACAAAGGTCTTGTAAATCCAAGAGCTTCCATGATTAAAATCTGACGTGGAGTATTTGCAATGTGTTCTTGGGCGCGGATTATATGACTCACTTCCATCAGTCCGTCGTCTACAACAACAGTCAAATGATAAAGCGGAGTATCAACGTCTTTTGCAATAACAAAGTCACCGAGATCAGTTGTGTCGACTTCGATCTCGCCTAAAATAATATCGTTAAATTTTATTTTTATATTTGGGTTTTTGAAACGAATTACTTCACCTCGTTTTCCTTCAGTCGCCTCTTCTTTTGAAATATAAGCATTTCCAGAATCAAGAAGTTTTTGAATATGTTCTTTGTAAATTTCTGTTCGCTCTGATTGTCTATAAAAATGATCGTACTTTAAACCAAGCCAAGAAAAAGAATCGATAATATTTTCTTCAAATTCTGGTTTTGAGCGTTCTTTGTCTGTATCTTCAATTCTTAAAATAAATTCTCCGCCATGCTTTTTTGCAAATAAATAAGAAAAAAGAGCAGTTCTTGCAGAACCAACGTGAAATTTACCAGTTGGACTTGGAGCCATTCTTGTTATAATTTTTCTTTCTGACATATTTTAGTTTTCGTGAGTTAAAGCAAGTTTTATAATCTCTTCAGCAATTTTGTCTTCAGCATCTTCGTGAACGAAGCTCTTAGTTCCTTCTTTCATTTCATTTTGAATTTTCTCGTCTTCCAAAATTCTTTTTATTTCAGAAACAAAAACATGAGGAGTCAAGTTCTTTTCTTCAATAACCTGACAAGCGCCAGTTGCAGCAAAATTGTAAGCATTTTTTCTTTGGTGATCTCCGTTTGATTTTGAAATCGGAATAATTATAGACGGAACTCCCCAAGACGCAATCTCGGCGATAAATCCAGCACCAGCCCTTGAAATAATAATATTTGCAACACCCGCCGACATTCGAAGGGCAAGCTTGTTTAGATATGGATAACAGTTGTATCTTTTTTTGTTTGGATTATCTTCTAAGACAACGTCAGCCAAACTTTTTACTTCTTCAAAATTTTTTGTTCCAGCTTGGTGAATGATTTGATAATTTTCGATAAGCTCTGGAAGTGAATTTATGACAACATCGTTAATTGCTTTTGCGCCCTGAGAACCACCGACAATCATTATTGTTTTAAGTCCAGTGTTTAATTTCAAGTATTCGTAAGCTCCAACAGGAAGTGGATCACGAACATCTTTTCTAACAATATTTCCAACAAAAACAGTTTTTTCTTTCGGCAAATATTCAACAGCTTCTTTATATGAAATCGCAATTTTCTTCGCCCACTTTGCAGCCATTTTGTTTGCTCTTCCGGGATATGAATCAGATTCGTGAATTACGATTGGAATTCCAAGAAATTTTGCGGCAATAACAACTGGCACTGCAGGATATCCACCCTTGCTAAAAACAACGTCAGGATAAATTTTATAAAGAATAGCTATTGCTTTAAAAATTGCAAAAAAAGTTTTAATCGCATCAAAAATGTTTTCTAACGAAAAATAAATTCTGTTTTTTCCAGTTGGAAGTTCATAGAAGGTTATGTTTGCGTCGTCGAGCGCTCTCTGATCATATGGAGAATCAGAAATATAAATTAATTCGTGATTAATTATTTTTCTCGAAGCGCAATTTGATTTAAGGCATCGGCAACAGAAATCATTGGATAAAAGTGCCCTCCACCACCACCTGTTAATACTATTTTCATATATTTATTGCAGATTTTTGACGTGAAATATTTAATATAATCCCAACAACAGCAAGCGAGAACATGAGTGATGTTCCACCATGACTAACGAACACAAGCGGTACTCCCGTCAAAGGAAACGCGCCAATACTCGAGGCAATATTCATAAAAGATTGGGCTATTATCAGTATAACAAGACCGACCACCATAAGTCTAGAAAAGGCGTCGGGTGCATTAAATGCGATTTTCATACCTCGCAAAGCAAAAGCAATATAAAGTCCAATCAAAAGAAATGTTCCAACAAACCCAAATTCCTCACCAATAACCGCAAAAATAGAGTCGCCTTGAGGTTCGGGTAAATACGTGAACTTTTGAACACTTTTTCCAAGACCTCTACCAAAAATTTGTCCGGAACCGATAGCGATTAACGATTGGTTTAGTTGATAAGACGTATCCATAACATCGTGCGCTGGATTTATAAAAGTCATAACACGTTCACGTAAATAAGGTTTTGCCAAAACCATAATTGCAAAAATAAACAAACTAATTCCAGCTGTTCCTAAAATATATTTCCATGGAACACCAGAAGCGACGAGCATTGCACCCGATGCAACCACAATTAAAATGATACTTTTATGATCTGGTTGTTTGACCAAAATTGCCGTTATTATTCCAAGCATAATAAAAAGTGGTAAAACTCCGTATTTTAACTTTTTTGCTTTACTCTTTACCCAAGAAAGCCAGCCTGCAAAATAAAAAATAAAAGAAATTTTCAAAAATTCAACCGGCTGAAAACTTATTCCACCAATATCAATCCAACGAGTTGCTCCGCCGTGCTTTTGACCAAGTCCAGGAATAAAAACCAAAAGTGTGAATAAAATTGACGCGATAAAAAAATAAAAAGCATAGTTTCTCCAAAATTTATAAGGGATTCTCGAGCAAACATACATTAAAACAAGTCCAACAACCAAACCAAATGTCTGACTGAATAAAACACCAGCAAATTTTGCTTCGTTTTTTGCAAGAATTCCAAAAGATGCTGAAACAAAAGAAAAAAGACCGAACACTAAAAGCGCAATAACAATACCTAAAAAAACTGAGTCAACTTTCCCCTTTTGTTGCATTCTTAGATTTTAACATGAAAAGAAAAAAGCGCCCGGTGTTTCCACACACCGAGCGCCCAGGAGTCAGTCCGTCTTTGGACTTTGTTTGTCTTGCTGGTCACGTAACGCCTTGAGCTTGCGAAGTTCTGCAAGCTGAACTTCGAACACGTTTCCGTATTCAGACAACTCAGCCTCAAGTTCATCTGCATCTCTTGAAAGTTGATCGACAAGTCTATAGTGCGTCATTTTCTGCCAAATAATAATTCGTAAATCCTTATCATTTCGATAATCAATCAACGCCAGTCGAAGGGCTGTAAGTCTGGTGTGAACATCTTTTTCCAAGTTTACATGCCCTCTGCCTATTAAAATCTTTATAATATTACCGAATTCATAAACCAACAAAAAAATCGTTGAGAGAGATATAAGAAACGATAAGGCGAGAATTATCGTGAGTCGATACTCACTACCTATAATGTCTCTTGACACCTTGTTATTTGTTGCAAGAACTATTACCAATATGATTATGGTCACAAAGGCAATAAGCAGGATTTCCTTTATGCGTCTCATGGTTTCCTGGTTTTCTAAAAATTTACTTAATTTAGAAAACAAAGTCAATCCTTTTAAAGTAACGCAATAACAATACCACTTATGGCAAACACAACAGATATAATCCAATATCTCATTGTTATTTTTGCTCGTGACCAGCCGATAACCTCAAAATGATGGTGAACTGGAGCAACTTTAAATATTTTTCCTTCTGGTCCGTAAATCTTTTTTGAAATTATTTGTAAAAATGAAGAAAGTGAAGTAAAGAAAAGTGGAAATCCGATAATCGGCAAAAGCAAGACTTGATCTGTTAAGAACGCAATTACTGTAAGAGTGAGCGTTAAAGCAAGCATTCCGGTTTCGCCCATATAAAATCTAGCTGGAGGAATATTGAACCAAAGAAAGGCTAAAATCGCTCCAGAAATAACTGCAGAAAAAGCTGCAATATCGATTTGGTTTTGGAAAAATGCAATTGTTGCATAAGCGGCAAAAGTTGTCGCCATCACGCCACCAGCAAGACCATCTATTCCATCGATTACACCACTTGAAAAAACTCCAAGCATTATAAGCGCAAAAATTGGCACAAACAAAAGTCCAAGATTGATCGTGCTTTCAGTAAAAGGAATGCTGACAGAACTGATCCCAAGCTTTACAAAAAACCAATACCCAAAAGAAAGTCCGACAAGTGCCACAAAAGAGAACATTATTTTTCTTGGAAATCCGTTTGCAAACCTCCCTTTTAAAATAAATGAACACATAAGATCGTCAGCAAGTCCCCAAAATGCACCCAAAATAAGAGCGATAAAAGGAAGAAGTGTTTGATTCTTACTTACGAAGTTAATTTTTTGAGTTGCAACATTTGGGAAAATTTCTGCCAAAATAAAAAGTATTCCAGCGCAAAGCAAAATACTAAGCCAGATCACAACACCACCAACTCTTGGGGTTTTAAGTTCTTCGTGGTGATTATTTATTTTTTGAAAATCAGAAGAAACATCGCCTGGTCTTACACCAAATTTATTTACCGGCGCTTCTGCATCGATTTTATTTTCTTTTCTTGCGACTTTTTTCCAAAGCTTATATTTATAAAAAAGATTGGTCAGCCCCGGAGTTATTAAAATTCCTAAAATAAAAGTTAGGACAACTGGTAAAAAAAGTTTTATAAGACTTAAATCCATATAATTACAATTCTACTTCATTTATAATTTTTAATGTAGTCTCTGAAAGTTTTTCAATATCTGTGAACCTGTCTGAAAAAGTTGAACCCAAAACATTTGCAATTATTGTTTTTCCTGTCGGAGTTTTAAAAGAGACTATCAAATTTCCACCAGAAATATTTGTAAAACCTGTTTTTGAAGCTGAGATTCCTGCGACAAGTCCCGGGTTTGGATTTGTATTTACAGCGTTGTGCTCTTTGTTGCTCATTGAAAGAAAGGTTTTTGAACTAAATGAAGTTGAAGAAAAAATATCAGGATAATTTGTGACCGCATAATCAAAAAGAGAAACTATTTCTTTTGAAGTACTATATCCGCCGTTTTTCCCGTCGCCGGTATCAAGACCAGATTCATTGTAGAATTTTGTATTAACTAGCCCAAAATCACTAGCTTTTTTATTCATCATTTCAACAAAATTTTTCACAGAATCTTCTTCATTCAAACCAAGTTTATTCCCAATATGTAAAGAAAAAGCTCTTGTTGCATCATTTGAAGAAGTTATAAGCATGAACCGAAGAAGCTCATCTCTTCCCCATTTTTCATCAGCCAAAAGTCCGTTGTCACCAACCAAGCCAAGCGCTTCTTTTTGTATAACAATATTTTCAGAAGAATCTGTTTGATCCAGAACAACAAGTGCTGTCATTATTTTTGTAAGCGATGCTAAAGGCATAACCTTTTCTACATCTTTACTGTAAATTGCATTTTTGTTTTCTGAATCAAAAATCAAAACAGAAGAAGCCTTTACGTCGAGCGAATCAAAAAAATATCCCAAACGACTATCTGTCATTTCTGAAATCATTTGATTCTGCATCGAAGGACTTAATTCTTCTGAATAAACCTCTTTTCCATAACTGAAAATGTAGGTTGAAGCAAGAATTAAAGTTGCCGCCAAAATCCCAAGACTTTGACGTTCACTTTTTGTAATCTCATCACTTTTACTATATTTCAGTATTTTCATTAGAAAGTTGATCGACTTTTTGTTTTAAACTATTAACAATATTTTCATAATCAGGAAGCTCGGCGGCGCTCGAAACACCAAGATAAGAAAGTAGTTCGAGCGAAGGTCTGTAAAATGAGTTTCGTGAATCTGTCGATTTGTCTATAAGTCCTCTGATTTGCAAATTACGCAGAATAAACCCAGAATTTACACCTCGAATATAATCAATGTCTGCTCGGCTGACGTTTTCTTTATACAAAATAATCGAAAGCGTTTCAAGCGAAGCGCGCGAAAGCTCTTTACTCAATTCTTCTTTGCGTAGTTCTTCAAAAAAAGACGAGAGCTCTGGAGTCGTGCCGAGCATTATTTCTTTTTCATTTATAACCAAAGTCAAACCTCTTTCTGTTAGCTTTTCTTTTAAAATAGAGACGGAATTTTTTACATCGTCTTCAGTCACGCCAAAAGCTTTCGAGATTTCTTTAAGAGAAACAGGCTCTCCTTTATAAAAAAGAAGTGCTTCAATTTTCGCATCAAGACTAAGTTCTTTATTTTCCATGTTTAATTATTTTCAAAATTTATTTCTGGTAAAACACCATCTTCTCTTTTCTGTTTCTCGATATTTATCTCACCGTCATCATTTTGAAAAGCTTCCATTATGCCAGATCTAACCAATTCTAACACAGCCAAAAAACTTACGATAACAGTAACCCGCTCTTCTTTTTTGTTTGCAAAATTTTGTCCTTTCCACAAATCACTAAAATTTGTCTTTTCAAAACTTTTTGTGATTCTTTCAGTCAAATCTTCAATCATTTCTTTCAAACTTTTCACTTTCACAACTTCCACTTCTTTTAACTTTTGTTTTCTTGGTTCTGGAATTTCATAAACAACAGAAAGTCCAAGTTCTCGCATCAAGTCTTTCGTGATTTGTTTGTCTGGACTAAAAACTCGTAAATCATTTCTTTTCGAAAGTTTTGAAAAAATAATTTCTTTTCCGTATTTTTTTTGAATTTCCTGACCAACGTCTTGAATAATTTTATACAAACGAAGTCTGGCTTCTAGGTCGTCTATCTGAGACTCTTCTTCAACTGTCAAAGAAATATTTGGCAGAAGAGATCTGGATTTTATCAAAATAAGTGTCGCTGCGACTGTGATAAAACTCGCATATTGATCAATATTTTTATTATCCAAAACTTGAACATAACGAATATAATCATCTGTGATTTCCGCGAGTGAAATTTCATTTATGAAAAGTTTTCGTTTTTCGATCAAACCCAAAAGAACCTCTAAAGGCCCTTCAAATTCACCGGCTTTTACTTTGTAAATAGTTTCCTCCACAGAGATATTTTAGCATGATATTTACAGACTTACGCCATTTTGTATGGGTATTTCTATATATTGACAATTTGTTTATATTATTTTAGTATTATAAAAAACACATCAATGGCAACCAAAGAACAATTCCAGGCACTTTTTATGTCAATAATGTACAAGATGCTACTTTTTCCATTTGGAATCCTCTTTGTAGCTAGTACAATTACGTCTTTCACTTCGACATCAAGTTTGCACAAAACTGCAACCGATCTAAGTGTTATATCTGGTGTAGTGCTCGTGCTCATTTTCTTCATACTAAGAAGAGTGAGGAAACATCTTACACTTATGAAATGAGTGTAGCCAACTGAAAGCCCCGCTAACGCGGGGCTTTTCCACTTTTTACAAATTTTATTTATCTTTCTTAACTATTTTTATATTCAATTCATCCATTTGCGCCTCTGAGATTTCACTCGGAGAATCCATCATTGGGTCTCTTCCCTCTCGTGTCTTTGGGAAAGCGATAACTTCACGAATATTTGGCTCGTTTTGAAGTATCATCATAAGTCGATCAAAACCCCAAGCAATTCCTCCGTGTGGAGGTGTACCAGAACCCAAAGCCTTTAACATGTGAGAAAAGTTACTTTGGATTTTTTCTTCGCTGTGACCCAAAATTCCTAAAATATTTTTCAAGATTTCTGGATCATGAGCTCGTACAGATCCACCACCAATTTCAAATCCGTTCAAAACAATATCGTATTGTGCCGCCATTATCTCGCCAATATTTTCTCTATTTTTTAAATTTTCGATATGCTCTGGCTTTGAAAGAGAGAAAGGGTTGTGTGTAAAAGTCCATTCACCTTCTGCTTGTGGGTTATCTGAGGTGGAAGTTTTCTCAAAGAAAGGGAAATCCACAACCCAACAAAAAGCCAACAGGTTTTCATCTTCTTTATTTTCACGAATATCTGGTCTGTCGTTTCCGTATTTTTCCATTGCTTCTTTGTAAGAAATTTTTGGGAAAGGTACGGCTTGAATTTTCTTTTCTGGATAAAGTTTTGTCACAAGATCAATCAAAAGATTTTCTGTCACAGACATTATCTCTTCTTCAGAAGCAAAAGACATCTCCATATCGAGCTGTGTGAATTCTGGTTGTCTATCACCCCGCAAGTCTTCATCACGCATACAACGCGCAAATTGATAGTACCTTTCAATTCCAGCTGACATCAAAAGCTGTTTGTATTGTTGAGGAGATTGTGGGAGTGCGTAGAATTTACCAGGATAGACTCGTGAAGGCACGACGTAGTCTCGCGCACCTTCTGGAGTAGATTTTGTGAAGATTGGAGTTTCAACCTCTGTGAAATTTTGTTCATCTAGTTTTGATCGAACAAAATTTGCAACCTTGTGGCGCATTCGAAGATTTTTTTGAAGTCGGTCGCTTCGCAAATCGATAAATCTATTTTCAAGTCGAACTTCTTCGTTTACTTCTCTTGTGTCAACGCCAATATCAAAGGCTGGAGTTTCTGCTTTGTTTAGAACTTCAATATTTAAAACCTCGACTTCAATGTTTCCATTTAAAACACCTTCTTTCACATTTCTTTCTGGACGTTTGTTTATTTTCCCTTTTACGGCCACAACCCACTCTGGACGAGTTTCTTTTGCTATTTCCATTGCCTCTGAAGAAGGTAAAACAACACCCTGAACAGTTCCAGTCATATCACGAAAATCAAAGAAAATCATTTTCCCTTGGTCACGACGAACCGAAATCCATCCTTGTATTAAAACTTCTTGATCAACAAATTCTACTAGGTTTTTAATATATGTTCTTTGCATATGGAATCATTTTATCAGAAAATTTAAAAAAATTAAGCTAAAAAGAAAGAGCGCCAACCATTGGTCAGCGCTCCGCCTCATATGAGGTCTTCTGTCACCCTACTGGGCGACTGCTTCTTCGGTCACTTCTTCTTCCGTGAAGAACCCAGCCTTTTCGAGGATGCTGGAATCACCCCCCTTGTAGCCCTTGAAAGCCCCAGATCCGAAGCTCTCGGACCAAGCGGTGATGGACATTGCCACCTGGTAGCAGCACCATTTCGCCATGGCAGCATACACATCTTCCGTGATGTCACCCTTCTGCTCGATGTAATCGAGCACGGACTTGAGCTGCTTCGGGGTCGTGCAGACGATCTTCCCGGCCTTCATCGCTGCAACCGTTGCCACGATGGAATCGAGGGAAATGGACTTCCTCAGCTCGCTGAAGATGTCCGTACCCTGCTCCACAGTGGGGGCGGTTCCCATATCGACGACCACGATCCCGAAGGGTGTGATACCCTTTTCGTTGTTCGTACTTGCGAGGATCTGCGCCGTCACACCTGGGGGCAATCCGTTCTTCGGATAGCCGAGGGGCATAACAACCTCGTTGCCCTCGGTGAAGCTCTCGGCTTTGATACCGCGACCTCCCAGCAAGTGCACCAGTTTCGGAGTGGTAGTGATCCTGCCACCTCCGACACTCTTCACGCGGCCGATCTGATGGAGCAACGCCGTATTGCTGGTCATGGTATCCCCGATACCGATAACCACGACGTTGTAATACTTCTTGGTCAGACTGCTTCCCTTCACTGTCGTCATTTTGAAAGTTGGTTTTTTCTGTAAGGCTGAATTACCTCACAGGATATGTATCATAAACAAATAAAAATTATTGTCAACAGCTTATCCACTGAAAGAAAAACCGCCCCGTAAGGGGCGGTTTTTCTTTCAGATAATCCTATTTTTAGACTACTGATTAGAGTCTTTTAGTTGTCCGTCGAAAACCACTTCACCATTTTGATAAAGAGTTGCTAAAGCTCCCTTATCCCAAAAAACGATAGTTCCATCTGCATTTTTGTATTCAACCCCTGACAAAGTTGGTTCTCCAGAAGCCAGAGAAACTGTTCCGATTGTTTCAAAAGTTATGTCAGCATTTTTTGAATCAGACTTTGAAAAAGCTTTCAATTCTTTTCCACTTTGATCAACATAAACTTTGTCAAAAATAACAGTATTTTCTTGACCGTTCATTGTTCCATCTTTTCTCATAAAAAGAATTAGACCAATAACAATCACACCCAAAATTACCCAAATAATATTCTTCATAAAAATTTAAAAACTAATAATAAATTTACAAGTTTATTTCTAGAGATTTTTTCTCTAAGCAAAATATTAACACAAATTTTTTCTATAAAAATGCTTTTTTGCAATATCGGTGGATTACCGAAACTAAAGATAAGTATCAAAATAAATTGCGTGACAAGTATATCCGCCAGGATTTTTCTGCAAATAATCTTGATGATAAGTTTCAGCTGGCCAAAACCTGTCGAACTTTTCAAGAGAAGTTACAACTTTGTTTTGCCATTTACCGGAATTGTTGACGATTTCTATAAAATTTTGTGCCTCTTCTTTTTCCTCTTCATTTTGATAGAAAATTGCAGAACGATACGATGTGCCAATATCGTTTCCTTGCTGATTTAAAGTTGTTGGATTATGAACACAAAAGAAAAAATCCAGAATTCTTTTGTAAGAAATTTTTTCAGAGTCATATGTGACCATTAAAGCTTCTGCGTGTCCTGGATGATTTTCATATGTTGGATTTTCATTTTCTCCTCCGGTGTATCCAGCTTCTGTTTCTAAAACCCCAGGAAGTTTTCTAAATAATTCCTCCATTCCCCAAAAGCAACCTCCGGCCAAATAAGCATTTTTAATCATAAATTAAATACAGTCTACTTTTTTATAAACAACCAAAGAAGCTTCTTTTGTTTTATCTGGGACCAAAACACCATCTTCACTTTCGATAAGTGGATATCTTTGTTTTACAAGTTCGCCAGTTTTTAAAACATATTCTTCTTTTTCTTTTTGATCTGAACCTTCGATAGAATAGCTAAAAATTACCTCTATTTTGTCATCAGAAATTTTTCCAGAAAGAGAGCCTTCATATCCGTTTGTCATATCTGGCCCAGATTGATTTCCAGTTTTTTCACCAGAAACGCTTTCACCGTCAATATTTAACTCGATAAATTCTTGGACAGTGTACGGACTTTCTTCTGTTGCGATTTGTTCTCTTGAAAAACACTCTTTCAAAACAACAATTTCTTCGTTTTCATTTTCTGAAATAATATCTTTTTCTCCTTCAATATTTTCTATTTGATTTTCATTTGAAATTTTTGGTGTAATCTTTTCGGCAACAAAAAACCAAAAAATAACAGAGTAAGCAACAAGAGAAATTATTAAAATGAGAATTATTTTTTTCATATATCGATTTTTGAAACATTTGTCACTGCAACTTGATTACCGACTCTTTCATAAGAAAAATTTGCAGACCCTTGAATATGTCCGTCTTCGTAAACTACGCGTCCAGTTTTTGAAGATGGGAAAATTTCTATTTGAACAACATAAAAATTTCCTCCTAAAACAGCTTCTTCTGGAGCAATTTGATTTATATTTTCTCTAACATAACCAGAAACAATTTCTTCATCGCTCAAATCAGATCCTTCTTCATTTACAACTTCTGAAGCGTCTGGAATATTTTCAAATTCTGGAAAATCTTTTTCTGAATCATCAAAATTTACTCCAGAGAAAATAACAAGGAGTAATCCAATAACGATTATCATCATTAGAACTTTTTTGAACATAGTTTTATTTTAACACAGAAAAATTATTGTAAACATAAAGTAGAAGGGCCGGCAGCTTCGCTGCCGGCCCCACCTATTCACACCTTTCACTTCTTGGCTCTCTTGCCACGCGTGTATGGCTTCCTG
Source organism: Minisyncoccota bacterium (assembly GCA_041389065.1). Lineage (GTDB taxonomy): Bacteria > Patescibacteriota > Minisyncoccia > Phycocordibacterales > CSBR16-119 > JAUPTX01. The sequence continues at coordinate 13,271 of JAWKSM010000002.1, read as the reverse complement.
ATATCCCTTTCACGACGAGGTTCATACCCCAACCTCTTTTCACTTCGAGCGACATGTTCATAATACCAACGACTCTTCCGCCAGCGTCGATAGAACTCTAGCAACTTAGGTTTGCCTTTGGGCAACATCTCCTTGGTTATGAAGTAACCAGCGTTTCCCTTTACCCCCTTCCACATGAAAGGATTGAACATGTCGTCCACTTCAACGAGCTTCATGAGCAAAGTCTTGTTGCTTGGATCATATGGGCGATGCTCCAAGGCAATTGCCAGAATCTCCATCATATAGAGCGCTCGCTCAAGGAAATTCGACTTGTGTGTTATTTTCCTAGTTGTCTTCCAGGTAAACAACCTCTCCTCCTTACCCATTTCAGAAAGAGTTGTGATACGTACCCACAACTTTCCTCTTACTGGGAACTTATTTGCAACAGAATCAAAAGTTGTGATAACTCGTATCGTAAGATCATCAACCTGTTTCTGCACAATAACTTGACCACGAAGATCGTCAACACGAGGACTATCGGGAGGGATAACGCTTTGCATTATCTGATTCCTGGCTTCTCGGATAGGTGAAATTGGCGAAAAGCCAAGTTTGCCTGCCTCCAAGAGAAACCGATTGAACATTTTTCCCTGCCCCGGGATATTAAGGTACGACTTTTTCATGTGTCTGTGTTTTTTCTGAGAAATAGATTGACACAAAACAAATATTTTGTCAAAAGTTTTTAATTTTTGACAAACTCAAAAAACATTTGAAATAAAATGGTTTATATGTAAAATAAGTCCGAACATCCGTTCTTACACAACACGAACCAAAAACCGACACACAATGATAGCGGAACACTTGATACATGCTAGTCCATTCTTTTGGGCGATTTTGGGCGTATTCATAGTTACTTTTATCGCGATCATCTTTGAACATAAGATCAAAGTTGACAAAACTCCAACCGCCTTGCTTGGCGGATCGATTATTTGGTCAATTATTATGATTGGAGTGCAAAATGGCCTCTTTGATGGAAATGTGAGCAATGAAGCACTTAACCATGAACTCACTAGGCACTTAGGAGAGATCTCGAAGACTCTTATATTCCTAATATGTGCCATGATGATAGTTGAGACAATTGACGGTCATGGTGGATTCCATGTCATAACAGACAGGATTAACACTGTGAATACGTATAAACTATTTTGGATTATAAGTGTATTATCGTTCTTTTTCAGTGCGGCACTAGACAATCTAACAACAACAATTGTTATGTGTTCACTGATAGGAAAACTCATCTACGACAAAAAAACGCAATGGACATTTGCGTTAATAGTCGTAATCACAGCAAATGCGGGTGGCGCCTGGAGTCCTATTGGGGACGTAACTACGATCATGCTTTGGGTTGCTGGAAAAGTAACCACGTGGGCTTTGATCAAACACGTATTCATCCCCAGTATTGTCTGTGCAATACTTCCGATTCTCATTGTCGGAAGAAACCTGAAAGGTGACGTCATTAAGCCGACAAAAACCAGAAAAGATGTTCCAGGTGATGCCGTAACAATAAGGGAGCGTAACCTGATCTTTTGGCTCGGACTATCTGCACTGATATCTGTACCCATCCTGAAAATGGTTGCAGGGATTGAGCCCGTACTCGGTATAATGCCCGGACTAGGAGTTGTACTCGTGGTTGCAGAATTCCTTCACAAGGACAAAGACAACCGAGGACATCTACAGGTTGCAGGAATCCTTCGAAGGATTGACATGAAGAGCATCCTGTTTTTCCTTGGTATATTGCTTGCAGTTGGAGGACTTGAGACAACAGGTCATCTTGAGATGGCAGCTCAAAACCTTGATAGACACATAGAAGATCCATACGTCAAAAACGGTGTGATCGGTGTTGCTTCGAGCGTTGTTGATAATGTTCCTCTCGTAAGTGGTGGAATGGGTATGTACCCAAAAGTACCACAAGATGATCTATTCTGGATATTGCTTGCGTTCTGTGCAGGAACAGGCGGATCTTTGCTTCCTATTGGTTCAGCAGCTGGTGTGGCAGCCATGGGTGCAATGAAGTTTGATTCAATGTGGTACATAAAACGAGGTACACTACCTGCGTTTATTGGCTACATTGCCGGAATGCTGGTGTTTTGGCTAAATTGGCAACTACTTCAATAAGCCAAAACCCCAAGAACAAACCAACGGCAACAAGAAAAGTATGGCTTGCCCCGGAGGGGCCGGCCTTTCTTATTTCTTTAATTTTAAAATTTATTCCGTTGTAACTCCATCAAATCTTCTCTTCATTTCTCATCGCATCTTCTTTGTTTCTCTCACTATTCCATCTTTGTGGTGAGGCACGGCATATATTGTATAAAACTGCAAATCTTTTTTATTACTCATATTCAAAACATTGTGTTCAGAACCAGCTGGAACAATTATCACATCACCGTCTTTAACTTCATAAGAAGTTCCATCAACAAAACCTTCCCTCCCCATCTTCAAATCTAAAAAATTGATCGTTTTCTGGGTGAACTTACACCAATATCTTCGCCTGGTTTAAGAGACATCAAAACAAGCTGCATATGTTTTCCAGTATAGAGAACTTTTCTAAAATTTTTATTTTCTAAAGTTGATTTTTCAATCGGGTCAAAAATATCCTTTTTTCATATTTTTATTTTCTAATACTAATAAATTTTAGGAAAAAGTATTTCCAAAAACAGTATACACTTTATTCAAACTTATTTCTATTTTAAACAAATTTAATTTTCACATCGACAACTTCACCAGCAAAAATATCTTTCTTTTTTTCACGAACAGCTTTTTTTGATAGTCAAAAAGATAAGTCAACTCCCTTTTATACGGAAAAAGAGAAGTTTCCTAAGAAGTTTTTCCAATTTTTCGCCAAAACCCTGACAAAACCTCCGCCATAGGATTTTTGATTTTCTCTAATCTTTTTATATAAATCTTTTGGTAAATACACAAAATGCCAGCCCAAATCGCCTGTCCAAATAACAACTTTTTGCTGAAAAATTGACTGTTTTCATAACATAAATTATAGCACCAAAAAATTTATGGTAGAATCTGACTACGCTCATGTATTATTTTTAATAGTTTAATAAATAGTAAATTATGAAATTTGTACTAACAATAATCATATTAGCCTTTTGTAGTTTTTGGAATAATGAGTTTTCTAAAAAACAAAAAAGCTGCTGATCAAAATATGACGAACGAAGAAGCTTTAGCTGGACAAATGCCAGAAAAAGATATGTCAGGAACATACGTTTTTGATACAGAGGCAAGTTCTGCAAAATGGACAGGAGGTAAAAAAATTATTAAAAACTACGAAGACTCTGGAAGTATTAAGATCAAATCAGGAACAGTTGTTTTTGATAAAGGAATGATAACAGGAGGTGAAGTTGTTTTTGATATGACTTCAATAACAGGTGAAGAAACTTCGAACACCAAGGTTACAGTAGACAAACTTAGTGAACACTTGAAGTCAGAAGACTTCTTTGAAGTAGAAACATATCCAGAAGCAAAATACGAAGTTACAGATTCAAAGAAAAACAGATTCTGGATACACACTAAACGGAAATCTAACTCTTAAAGGAAAAACAGCTCCTCTAATGATTCCAGTAAAAGTTATTACAGAAAATGGAAATATCGCAATGGCTGGAACAGCAGAAGTAAACCGAGCAAATTGGGATGTTAAATATGGTTCTGAAACATTTTTCAGTGACTTGGGAGATGCAATCATAAATGACATTTTCACACTAGACTTTAACGTTATCGCAAGACCTTAAGTTTTAAGAAATAAAAGAGTGCGCCCCTTCGGCGCCGCTCTTATTTTACATCAACCCCACAGCTTCTTTAACTTTCTTCATTTTTTCTTCTGCCAATTTTCTTACTTTCTTCTCCTCCCCTTCTTCTAAAATAGAATAGACTTTTTCAGGATTTTTCTGGAACTCGTCATACTTTTGCTTCATTGGACCAAAATATTCTAAAACTTTTCTAAGAAGCTCTTTTTTTGCATCGCCATATCCCATTCCACCTTCTTTCAATCCTTTTTCCATCGCAAATCTTTCGTCTTCTGTCGCCATAAGTTTATAAATCTGATATATCACAACTTCGTCTTTGGATTTTTCTTGTCTTCTGGATTTTTTGAGTCACTTCATAATACCCATAACAGCTTTTAATTTCTTCTTCTGAACCAAAAAGTGGAATTACATTTTTATAACTTTTACTCATTTTCTGTCCGTCTATTCCAGGCACAACAGCCACTTCTTCTTTAATCATTTCTTTGGTTCTTTAAAAGTTTCTCCTAAAAAGTTTGGTTGAATTTTCTAGCAATCTCGCGAGCCATTTCCACGTGTTGCTTTTGGTCTTGTCCTACAGGCACGATATCTGCGTCATACATCAGATGTCACGCATCAAAACTGGATAACAAGTTCATAATATTTATTTCTTTATCTTTAGCTTCTGCACTTTTAAAAGCATGAGCGCGACAAGCCAAGGCATTGAAACCAAAGTATTGAAAAATCCAAGTAAGCTCTGCGTGTTCTGGAAGAGGATGACTGTCTGTAAAGAGTCATTTTGAGGATCAAGTCCCACAGCCAGATATGCACAGATCAAATCAAAAGAAAGTTTTTTCATCTCTTCCCTGTTTTGTATTGAATTAAGAGCGTGATAGTCAGCCAAAAAAACAAAAGGGTTGTATTCTCCAAAATTTTGCATTTCAACAAACTGCTTCATTGCGCCAAAATAATTTCCAAGATGTAGATTTCCTGTCGGCTTTATTCCAGAAACTAAAATTTTTTTATTCATACTTAATATTTTATCAGATACCTATATAAAAACGAAAAGAACCCCCGTCGCTTGCGCAACGGGGTTCCATAGGAAGAAAGGTATTAATGCACACATTAATCCGGCCAAAATTGGACACGTGCTGAGATAACCTGTGTTAAGAACTTTTTATTACTGCATAAAGTATATCATATTCAAAATATTTGTCAAGCGCTCATAGAAATAAATGAAAAAAGAACCCCGACCAATGTGGCGGGGTTCCGTTGGGCTAGTAAGCCCATCAGAGAACTCCGGGATTCTCTGGGTATGCGGACAGAGCTTTGTTATTATGGCCTATAGCCGGTTTGTGAGTGATTAAACCTTGTGGCTGCCATGCAGCGAAGTACTATTACAAAATAGAGTATATCATATCCAAAATATTTGTCAAGCATTTATAAAAATAACAAAGGGGCCCTTTTAGAGCCCCTTGTCAGGTAAGTCGCATTGGCGGTTTTCCGAATACCTTTACCAAAACCCAAGGTTCTCCCAAACCTTGACCTCTGTCCAATATTGGAAACACCTAAAAGAACATTCACGGCGGTCTTATCTGCATTTGGTCCGTTTTTGATTAGGATACACTTTTTAAACTATTTTAATAAAATTGTCAATACCTTTTTCCACTCTTTCCCCACCGAAAGATTTGAGGCGACTATTGTGCTAAAATCAGACCAATGAGTAATCAATCAAACATGAGAATACCTCCAAATAGTCTCGATTCAGAAAAAGCTGTTTTGGGTTCTATACGTTTCGCCCAGATGCACTAAACGAAATAATCGACACAATTTTCGCTGATTCTTTTTATGCTGAAAAGCATCGAATAATCTACAAAGCAATGCTCGACCTCTTTAACAAAAACGAGCCAATAGACTTACTTTCTGTTACAACAAAACTAAAAGAAAAAAGTCAGCTCGAAACTGTGGGCGGAAGATCATATATTATTGAACTCACAAATTCTGTTCCGGCGTCGACAAACATAAAACACTATGCGGGAATAGTTCACAAAAAACACGTACTTCGAAAATTAATCGAAGCTGGAGAATTTATGGCAGAAACAGCTTTTGCAGAAAATGCCGATGAAGTAGAAGATATTTTAGACACTGTCGAGAAAAAAGTTTTTGCTGTGACAAATGCCGGCGGTGGAGATAAAAAATTTGTAAGTATTAAACAATCTCTTCACGAAACTTGGGAAGAACTTGAAAAATTACAAGAAAGCAAAGGTGGAATGAGAGGTGTGCCGACTGGATATCCTTCAATAGACAACATTTTAGCTGGACTTCAAAAATCTGACTTGATTATTCTCGCAGCCAGACCATCTGTCGGTAAGACAACTTTGGCTCTTGATATTGCTCGAAACTCTGCAACAAAACACGGATCTTCTGTGGCAATATTCTCACTCGAAATGAGTGCGAACCAACTAACTCAAAGAATGCTCGCCGCACAATCAAAAGTGAACGCTTGGAAACTTCGAACGGGAAAACTTTCTGCCGAACAAGATTTTGGAGCACTTCAAGAAGCTTTGAGCGAACTTTCAAAAGCAAAGATATTTATCGATGATCAAGCTGGAAACTCAATAATGAAAATGAAATCAGTCGCAAGAAAAATGAAAAGTGAACACGGACTTGATTTGATTGTTGTTGACTACCTTCAACTTATGATGACAAGTAAAAACTACGATTCAATGGTAAACCAAGTTACTGAAATTTCACGATCACTAAAAGGTTTGGCTCGTGAACTCGATGTTCCTGTTTTGGCACTTTCACAGCTTTCTCGTGCCGTTGAATCTCGTGGCGGAAAACCTCGTCTTTCTGACCTTCGAGACTCTGGTTCGATCGAGCAAGACGCCGATGTTGTTATGTTTATTCACCGAGAAGACCGAGCCGGAAACACCAGATCAGACACAGAAAGTAACGGAATGACAGAAGTTCTTATCGAAAAACACAGAAATGGTCCGCTTGGAAAAGCTGATTTGTATTTCGACGAAAAGAACTCGACTTTCCTTTCTATTGAAAAACATATGGAAGGATATAGCGCGGTGACAGATTCTGGTGCCGAAAGTGCGTTTAACGATTTTTAAAATGACAAATTCTATTGAAAAATTAGCAGAACTTTTTGAAAAATTCCCGGGTGTTGGAAAACGGCAAGCAAAACGTTTTGTTTATTTTCTTTTGCGAAAAAATTCTGTTTACGGAAAAGAGCTTTCAGAAGCAATATTAAATTTAAAGAAAAATATCAGACTTTGTGAAGAAAGTTTTCAGTTTTTTTATTCAGAATCTGGACAAACTCTCTCGCCTATCGCGCGTGATGAAAACAGAGATAATTCAAAATTAATGATTGTAGAAAAAGATTCTGACCTAGAAAATATTGAAAAAATGTCAGTTTATAACGGAAAGTATTTTGTTTTAGGGGGATCAGTGCCAGTTCTCTCAAAAGAGCCAACTCAATACATTCGCGAGACAGAACTTCTAAAAATTATCGAAAAGAAAAAAGATAATTTAAAAGAAATTATTTTGGCGCTGAGTGTAAACCCGCAAGGAGAAAACACTTTGGAATATTTACAAAAAATACTCGAGAAATTTAACATTAAAATTTCTGTTTTGGGTCGTGGACTTTCAACAGGAACTGAGCTCGAATATTCCGACAAAGATACTTTCTTAAGCGCTTTTGATAATAGGAGATAAAAAGAAAAGGGGTCGCAGCCTGCACTGCAACCCCCACCAACTTCACCACCCGTCATGCACCGCCCCTTTGAATCAAGAGGACTGTTCGACCAACAGGATTCTTCAAATCCAGTTGATATTTCCAGCCGTTCGCAAGTGGAGTGTACTTCACTCCTTGGATGACAACCAGAGAGTCCTTGGGCATCTCCTCCAACCGGAAGAGAACTTTTTCACCCTGGATGAACTCGACTGGGAAAACATCCGTTTGGCAACGAATCGTCACCTCGCAAATGTCCTCCTTGGGATCCGTATAGCAGATGCTCTCGTGTGAGAACACTTGCGGAGAAGAATCCAGTACAGGCAACCCGAAACCATCTTCGGGTACATCCTGTTGAGCGAATACGACGTTCACCATTGCGAACATCACGGAAAAGAAAAAAATGTGCTTCATGTCCTTGTTCTGTATTTATCCCCGGTAAGAGGGTTGTTTAACTATATTATACACAATATAGGTCTTTTGTCAAGCATATAAAATTCCCAAAATAATTAAAAATGAAAGCCCCGCCAGAAATGGCGGGGCCCTAAGTGGGGTTCAATACCTACTGAGTAGATTGACTCTCAGCGATCTGAATTTTCGCAAGCTGTATACGCTTCACTGGACGGTTTCCAATGCAGAACTCACCATCCTTCAAAACCAACATTCCATTTCCGGGGATAGTGAAAACCCCTTTCATGTCTTTTGGCATCTCGACATTGGCTGCTGGAATAGTCCCCCCATCAGCCAACAGGAATTCAATCGACAATAATTGGAATGGATTTGAATCATGTATCTCCTGCCATCTTGAGTCTGGCATATTGAGAACGATCGACTTCACACGCTTGTTGTCTTCACTTGGTAAGATCTCGACCTCCGTGTCGTTGTCGAAGACAAACAAGGGCCCTGGAGTTGTAGTGGGAGGCATGGTCCAACTTTCGGAGTTTGGTGCTGTTTGCACCAAGTGTTGCGCTTCCAAGCTGTTCGGCCAGGTAAATGCGATCATCATCATCACGAGAAAGAACAGGTTCTTCATGGTCATGGGTTTTAAAACAAAATAACACAAAATGTGATATTTATCAATAGAAAAGCCCCACCGTTTGGCGAGGCTCTCCTCTGCGTAGTGATTGATGCTTCCAAACTCCAACTTCACATAGCTGAGGCCTTCAAGTCGTCACACACGAATGTGACGCGGAGAATGTCGTGCCCTTCGTAAAGGACAGAATTGTTCTCACCACTGGTGAACTTATTGCCGGGTATGAACACGGCTTTTTCGCCAGCGCTATTACGCTTCATCTTGATGTTCGTAAGAACGATGTCTTCACAGGATTTCGTCTGAATGCGAACCTCTTGTACCGAGCTAAGGAAGCCGTTGTACTTGATGATCACACCTTTGACGACACCCCCATCTTGGATGCTCTGCACATCCAGAAATGGAACATCTTCTTCAGCTGGACAGGAAGACTGTGCGCTAGTCTCATTAACCCAGAGACAAAGGGCAAACGTGAAAAGAACCAGGAGCTTTTTCATCTAACTTAATCATACTTCCCACAACATATATGTCAATCAAAAAATCCCCTTCTGGGGATTTTTTGATTTAAGAGATTTTCGCAATTTTAACTTTGAAAAATGGTTGTCTGTGACCTCGCTTTTTAAAATAGTTACTTTTTGCTTTGTATTTTATAACTGTAACTTTATCTTCTCGATCAATTTTTTCAAGTGTAGCTTCAACTTTGTTTGCTAACTTTGGAGTTCCAATGTTTGTAGATTTTCCATCATCAACCATCAAAACATCATCGAAGACAATCTTGTCCCCTTCTTTGAATTCACCAGAAAGTTTTTCGATTTTCAAAAACCCTCCTTCTGAAACTTTATATTGTTTTCCTCCAGTTCTAATTACTGCGAATTTCATATGGGGACCATTCTAACCTATTTTAGAAAAAATGCAACCCTTTATTACCCAGAAATTAAAAACCTGTAGATATCCCCAAAAACCCTTATTTTAGAAGGTGGAGTTTGAAAATTTAAGATATAATTTAATCAGCATGATTTCTAAATACAAGCACAAAAATATCACTTGGATTGATATCGAAAAGCCGACCCGAAATGAGATACTCGAAACAGTCTCAGAATACTCCATACCAAAAGCTGCTGGAGAAGAGCTTTTAACAGAAACCCTAAAGTCAAAAGTAGACTTCTACGGAAAAGAAGGGGTGATTTATTTGGTTTTACACTTCCCGTTTTTTGATAAAAAAGAAAAAATTGTCGCTGAAAAAGAAATTGATTTTGTTATTGGAAAAAATTTTCTAATCACAGCGCACTATCAAGAGATAGAACCATTTTTATCTTTCGGAAAAATATTTGAAAATAGTGAATCTCTAGAATCAAACAGGATTGGTGAAAATCCAGGTTTTTTGTTTTTCTATATTTTGAAAAATTTGTACAAAGCGCTAGACAACGACCTCGACGGAATTGGCGTAAACTTGGAAAAAATCGAAAGTGACATTTTCGACAACAAAGAACGTGACGCCGTGAACAGTCTTTCGTATGTAAACAGAAAAATCATCAGATTTAAAAAAGCGCTCAGTTTTCATGACGATATAATAAAATCTCTTGAACCAATCGGAACTGAAATGTTTGGAAGTGGATTTTCTTTTAACATGAGCATGATTGTCAGTGAATACAACAAAGTAAACAGCACTGTTTCTTGGTATAAAGAAATTCTAAACGACATGCGAGAAACAAACGACACACTCCTAACAACAAAAACAAACGAAACCGTAAAAACCCTGACGATTATGACTTTCATAATGCTTCCAATCACACTTATCACCGGAGTTTTTGGTATGAATGTTGTTGAAGATTTAATACTTATACAATCAGCAGAAGATTTGTTTATTGTTATTGGTGCGATGGTTTTGACTGGACTGACAATGTTTGTATATTTTAAAAATAAGAAGTGGCTATAAAATGCTAAAGATCTACAATTCTCTAACAAAAAAAGAAGAGTTTTTTAAACCAATAAAAGAAGGTCATGTTGGAATGTATTCTTGCGGACCAACAGTTTACAACTACCCTCACATTGGAAACTATCGAGCATTTATTTTCGCAGATATTTTAAAAAGATATCTAAAATATTCTGGTTTTGATGTAATGCACATAATGAACATAACAGACGTCGACGACAAAACAATCCGCGACTCTGTCGCAAAAGGAGAAAGTTTGCTTGATTTTACAGAATACTACACAGAAGAGTTCAATAAAGAGCTTGGCAAATTAAACGTTCTTCCTCCAACAAAACAACCAAAAGCAACAGACCATATTAAAGAAATGGTTTCCATGACAGAAGAACTTTTGGACAAAGATTTCGCATACAAAGGTGAAGATGATTCGATATATTTCAATATTCAAAAATTTAAAAAATACGGAAAACTTTCTGGTCTTGATTTAGAAAAAATAAAAGAAAAATCACAAAGTAGAATTAAAAAAGATGAATACGATAAAGAAAACGCTGAGGACTTTGCACTTTGGAAAGCCTGGGACGAAACAGATGGCGAAGTTTATTGGGACACGCCACTTGGTCGCGGAAGACCTGGTTGGCATATTGAATGTTCGGCAATGTCTACAAAATATTTAGGAAATCATTTCGACATTCATACTGGCGGAGTGGATTTAGTTTTTCCTCATCACGAAAATGAAATCGCTCAATCAGAGTGTGCGTCTGGTGAACATTTTGTAAATTATTGGCTTCACAATGAACATCTTTTGATCGACGGAAAGAAAATGTCTAAATCACTCAAAAATGATTATCGTCTAAATGACTTAGAAAATAAGGGTTTTTCGGCTATTGATTACAGATACCTTCTTCTTCAAGCAAACTACAGAACTATTTTAAATTTCACTTGGGAAAGTTTGGATTCTGCAAAACAAGCTTTGAAAAAACTAAAAACTCTTTTCTTGTCTCTTCCTCATCAAGGTGCGATTTCAGAATTATATAAAAATATGTTTGAAGAATCGATGAACGATGACCTAAACACAAGCGAAGCTCTTGGTGTCATGTGGAAAGTTGCAAAAGATGAAAAAATTTCTCCAGCCGACAAAAAGGCGACTCTTTTAAATTTTGATGAAGTTCTTGGGCTTGGAATGAAAACTTGGAAAAAAGAAGAAATCCCAGATGACGTTTTAAGATTAGCAAAAGAAAGAAATACTGCTCGAGATAAAAAAGATTGGGCGACATCTGACAAATTGCGAGGAATTATTCAAGATTTAGGTTATGATATAAAAGATAAAAACGAAGGTTTTGAAATTATTAAATTATAAAATTACTTTGTTAAACAAAAGAGATAAAAGAATTTTAATAATCGAAGATGTTTTAGCGCTGATTACGCTTTTTTCTCTTGTTGTTATTGCTCTTGAAACAGTTCCAGACGCAAAAGAATATATTTCTATTTTCAAAACAATAGAATATGTTGTGGTAGGAATTTTCACTGTCGAATACATCGCCAGAATTTCTTTTGCTAAAAATCCTTTTAAATATATTTTCAGTTTTTATGGAGTTGTGGATTTGATTTCGATCTTGCCGACGCTTGTTGGTTTGGGCGGTTTTGTTTTCCTAAAATCTCTAAGAGTAATCAGAATTTCAAGATCACTTCGAATGCTTCGAGTTTTCAAATTTTCTGAAGTCGCGCACGATATTGATGTAAGAGAAAAGAAAGAAAGTGAAATTAATTTTTTTCTTTACATAAAATCACTTCTTTTGTTCACAGTTTTTTTCGGATCTTTAATATATTTGGCAGAATTTAATTATGGAGAACTTCATATGTTGCCAGATGCGCTGGTTTGGTCTTTCAAACTTCTTGTCGGAATTACACCTCTTCAAGAACCACAAACTATTTTTGGCGAAGCTGTGAAAGTGGCAAATATATTCTCAGGATTTTTACTTTTGGGAGTTTTGGTCTACATAATCCGCTCAAAAATCCTTGAAAAATTTTCAAGGTAAAATTAAAAAGAAAAAGCGTTGGACCCAAAGGTCCGACACTTTTTCTTTTTCGTTTCCTAATTCTATCGATATATCGATATAATTAGGTTTTGTGAGTTATTTTAAAAGTAAAAAGAGGGCGCCGAAGACGCCATATTTTTACTTTTACCCCTACAACCCACTCTTCTGCAACTCTTCGATTATCTTCTTTTGCTCTTTTGTCAATTTTTCTGGAAGATTTAAATTAATAATTATCAAAAGATCTCCTTTATGAAATGTTCCAGCTGGAACACCTTTTCCTCGAACTCGAAGAATTTGTCCGTGTTTTATTCCCTTTGGAATTTTCACGCTAACTTTTCCATCGACAGTATCCACGTCGTACGTGCCGCCCAAAAGCGCATCGGTAATTTTAATCGGAATTTCTGTCACCAAGTTTATTCCGTCTTTTCGAAGTGTAGGATGTCGCTCGACAGACACGCGAATATGTAGATCCCCCGCTTGACCACCTTCGAGCGGCTCGCCATATCCTTCGACTTTCAAAACCTGACCATCTTCAATTCCTGGTGGAAAGGTGATATCAATCTCTTTCTTTTCTTTATACATCACACTTTCCGAAGGAAGTTTAAACTTCTGAGAAAAACCAAGCACCGATTCTTTAAATGTTGCATTTGTAGTGATGGTGATCGTGCGCCCTTTTCGCACTCTACGACCAAACGGACTTCCACCTCCTGTGAACGCAGAAAAAATATCATTTAAATCAAATTCTTGACCATTACCAAAACCATCG
>JAWKSM010000001.1:0-151199 GCA_041389065.1 Minisyncoccota bacterium | reverse complement strand
ATTTTCCCAAGAAAAATTTTCGTCCGGCGCCAAAACTTGAAAATAAACTCCATTTTTTCTATCGAGTAAAACCACAAGTCCACGTCTTGCAACATAATACCTTGATTCATCGTTAGAAACTCCGTCCATCAAAGCTCGGTAAGTGTTGTCGTCACCATTCTCGCCATTATCGACAAAATTTTTTATTTCAAATCTATCAAAAATATCTGGCAAACCTCCAATATGATCAGCGTCTGGATGGGTCGCCAAAACAACATCTATTTCTTTATCCTGAAAAGAAATAAAATTTGAAAGTTCTGAACTTACCAAAGCGTTTCTTCCGCCATCGATTAACATTTGCCTACCATTTGGCGCTTCAATAAAAATGGAGTCGCCCTGACCGACATCTAAAAAAGACACGGTTAGAAGTCCTGAGTTACTTTTAGGTTGAAAGCTCCAAACAAAAATATTTAAAACTACAAGAAAAATTATGAAGATTGTAACGCCAAACTTTTTATTCATTGTTTTGTTTTTTGTGATATTTATATAAAACCCAAAAGATTGTGCTGTAGATAATAATAACAAGAATTAGTGGGAATTTTTGAATACTGACCGAAGCAAAAGAAAAACTAGAAAAAGCTTTTACAATAAAAAGTTCTGTTTTTAGAAGAAAATTGGCGACAAACCCAAATGGAAAGGCAATAAAAGAAGAAATTAATCCGAAAATCCCAGTAAGAAAACCAAAAAGCATTGTGATTGGAATAAGAGGCAAAACTAAAAGATTTGTTATTGGCGCAATAATAGAAAGATTTCCCATTTTATAAAGAATAAAAGGTAAAACAAAAATCTGTGTTGCGATAGTCGCTGAGGCTATTTCTCTTAAGCCAAACTTTTTTGGAAGCCAAAGAAAATATTTTTCAAAAAGCGGAGAAAGATAGATAAGTCCGACAGTTGCCAAAAAAGAAAGCTGAAACGAAAGATCAAAATAAAATATGTAAGGATTTTGAACAACCATTAAAAACCCAGCCAAAGCAAGTGCACGCGAAATATTAAATGCGTTTCCTGTTGCTCTGGCGATAAGCGCGATTATCGCCATAATACTTGCCCGAACAATAGTTGCGCCAGCTCCAGTCATTATTGCAAACAAAATAATAGAAACAACACCAAAAGACGTTGAACCAATAAGAGGCAAAAAAGAAAAAGTTCTCATCAAAGCTTCTGCAACAATCGTAACATTGTACCCAGACAAAACAACAATATGAATAAGTCCGGTGTCTATAAAACGTTGTTCAATATTTTTTCCAAGCGACTGTTTTGTTCCCAAAAGAAGACCGCTTAAAAGTGAGCTTTGTGGAGGTGGGATATTTTTATTTATCACATCTAAAAACTTTTGTTTTGTTTTCAGTAAAAATCCTATTAAAAGATTTCCATGAGAATCGGAAATAAATTTTGTTTCGGCAAAAGAAACAGTGTAGTAGATACTGTCTTTTCCAAGATAATTTATGTAATCAAATTCTTTGCCAATTTCTGTTTTAAAGTTTTCTGGTTTTTCTAAAGTTCCTTTGACCGAAATCATGTCACCATAAAAATATTTTGGATAAAGTTCTGTCGTAACCAAAACATTATTTTCTTCAAACAAAACTACAAGTCTTTGGTTGTTTTCTCTTCTGTCTGGCTCTCTTGTAATTACGCCTTCGAAAGTAACAACCTCACCCAGAGCGTCGTCAAAAACATTTTTGGGTTCGTTTATATCTTTTATATGGTATCGAAAAACTCCGAGAGAAAAAGACAGAAGTGCTACAAAAATAAAAAACGGCTTTTTATTTTTTACAAAAAAGAAAGCAAATAAAAATACAAAAGACAAAGCCAAAAATATCCAGATGATTTTTTCATTTAAAAATAAAAAGGAGCGTATAAAAACGCCCACCAAAAAAGAAGCTAAGCCCAAGAAAAAAACTTGATCTCTCATATTAAATTATTTAATCCATTCTTGTATTGTTTTTTCTTCATCTTCTTTTGAAATAGTTTTTTTAAATTTTGCTTTCTTTCCTTTTACCCTCGCTTCGCATTCTGCCCAAGTTTGATGTTTTTCAATTTTTCCATCAATCATACTCACATAAGAATATGCTTTTACACCTAATTTAGATTTTGATTTTTGCAAAACAGAATTTTCATTTTTCTTCATGTTTAAAATATCGACAGTGTAATCTTTGTAGTCGCCAACAAAAAGTGAGACTTCTTTTCCACGAGCAAAAGAGTTTGCTATCGTATCGACTCTTTCGTTTCCAGAAACACCAACATGTCCTTCAACATGTTTCCATTCAATATCTTTATCTTTTGAAACTTCAATCAAAGAAAGCCAAAGATCTTTATTCAAAACATCTGTTTTGTTTTTTGTTTTCCAATCGTTTTTTTCCCAACCAAAAACCCATTGCGTGATTCCAGTGATTGTATATTTTGAATCTGAATAAACTGTAATCAATCCATCTGGACAATTTTTCAAAGCGTTAATCACGGCAGTCATTTCCATTCGATTGTTTGTCGTGTTTTTTTCAGAGCCACCAAGTTCTACAATTTTTTTAGAAGTTTCATCAAATACGATAGCTCCCCAACCACCCGGACCCGGATTCCCAATAGCCCCGCCATCTGTAAATATTTTTATTTCTTTTATATTTTCTGACATTAATTTTATTGTATCAAAGAAGAAGACCAGCATCAAAGCTGGTCTTCATGTGATCGTCACAACGCTTCCTTGAGTCGACTCTTCCTTCGCAAAAGAAGTCGCCTGATTGCTTGCCTTTTGTGCTTTATAAACTTCTGCCTGATTTCCTTGTGGTGTGCGTATGAAACAGAGTTTTCTTCATGCATAAGTTCCTCATAAACAGTTATAGAAACAGTGGCGAATAGAAGGAACAGGGCGCAAAACCAAACATCGGGTCTTTCAGATGATGCAACAACGGATGTTAAACATAGCCAAAAGTAGAAGCTGATTAACCAAAGAACAGAGGGTGATAAGTTTGAGATAGCTCGTGCCATCAAAAACCCAGTACGCGAAATTGTTTCGCGAAAGAGCCAAAAACACAGGAGGGCAAAAGATGTGCCCATGATTAGCAACAGCACTGTTTGTGAGGTTCCCATGGTCTTATCTTTTTTAAAACAATACCACCAGCTTTAAAAAATCTCAACTATCCGAAGCCTGATCTCTTCTTTCCAGCCAAAAGTTGATTTTTCAATATGAGCTTTCAAATTTATTTTATTCCCCGTTTTCACATGTGATGGCAAGTCGTTAAAAGATTTGAAAAACTGAATAGCTTTCACCGATCGTCCACGTGAGTTTTTAAAAAGTAGTTCAATGTGTTCATTATTCTTTCCAAAAGTTCTAGCTTCAGAAATCACGATATCTCTGAAAAGAAAAACTGGTTTTGGATTTTGCTACACCAAAGGTGCCAACATGTTAACCTCTTCAAAAGTTTCTCGATTAACCTCATCGATTAAAAGTTCTGCGTCTATTGAAACTTCGCTTTCATTTGAAACATTTTTCTTTGAACTTTTTTCATAAGCCTCTTGAAGTCTTTCTTCTAAAAAATGAATTTCTTCTCTGGAAACAGAAAAACCGCCAGCCAATTCATGACCACCAAATTCAATAAAACTTTTTTCCGGTAAAAGCGTCATTAGTTCAACCAGATTAACTTCTCCCGAAGACCGACAAGAACCTTTTATAACCTCCCCACCTTCGAGTCCCCAAACGAAAGCTGGCTTTTTGTATTCATCAACAATTTTTCCAGCAACAAGACCCAGAACTCCAGCACGCCATTTCACGTCGCCGATAAAAATAACAGAGAGGTCTTTTTTAGAAAGTGAAACTTCCTTGTGAACAGATCTCATCATTGTCGCGACTAAAGTTTTTCTTTCGTTGTTAATTTTTGTTAAATAGTTTGCAGAAATTTCTGCATCGTTTTCATTTTCAGCAACAAGTAAATCAAAAGCAAACCTTGGATGATCCATTCGACCCGCGGCGTTTAACCTCGGACAAATCGTAAAAGTTACATCTTCTTCTTGAAGACTTTCTGGTTTTAAATTTGTCTTTCTAAAAAGTTTCAAGAGTCCAAGCCTTTTTGTTTTTTTCAAAACCTTCATTCCGTAATATGCAAAAACTCTGTTCTCACCTCTTAGTGGAACCATGTCGGCTAAAGTTGCAAGCCCGACCATATCGAGCATCCATTTTTCATAACCTTCCAAAACGCCAAATTCTTTTCCATGCCTTTTAAAAAATCCTTGAATAAATTTAAAAGCCACACCAGAACCACAAAGCATTTTTTCTGGATAATCATCTCCACTTATTTTCGGATTTAAAATAAAAAGTGCTTCAGGAATTTTTTCTTGTGGTTCGTGATGATCTGTGATGATCACATCCATGCCTAAACTTTTCGCAAGAATAGTTTCTTCCACTGCAGTTATACCGAGGTCTAAAGTTATAAGAAGTTTCGCACCTTTTTTCGCGATATCTTTTATAGCGTCAACATTCAAACCGTAACCTTCTTTGTGTCTATCAGGAATGTAAATTTCAAAATTTTCGTAATTTATTTTTTTAAAAAAATCTTGCATTATCGCAGCACCAGGAATACCATCACAATCATAATCAGAATATACAAAAATTTTTTCGCCAGACTTCACTGCGTCGTAAATTCTTTTTACAACGCCTTCCATATCTTTCATCAAAAACGGATCGTGAACGTCGTCTTCATAAGAAGGAAAAATAAAAGCTCTGGCATCTTCTCCTGTTGTGATCCCCCTGTTTACCAAAAGCCTTCGAACAAGCGGAGTGTATCTTGCGAGCTCTTTTTCGGTTTTTTCTGGAATTTCTAGAATAGTCATTTTCCAATTCTAACACATTCAAATATGTTAAAATAATCACATGAAAACAATATTTGAGAAAATCGTCGACAGAGAAATTCCGGCAGTTTTTGTCTACGAAGACGAAGTTGCTTTTGCAATAATGGATAAGTTTCCAGCAATTTCAGGACAGGTTTTGATTATTCCTAAAAAGCCAACCGACTATGTTTTTAATCTCGACGAAAAAACATACGAATATATTTTTAACTTGGCTAAAAAAATCGGCCCAGCAATGCACAAAGCTTTTGACGCAAAAAGAGTTTGTATGTTGGTCGAAGGTTTTCACGTTCCACATGTTCATATAAAAATGTATCCAGTTCGTGAAAACCAATCACTTGAAATTCACATGGGAGACGAAGTAGGTGATGATACTTTAGTAAAGCAAGCAGAGGAGATTAAAAATAATTTATAGAAGAAAAGGCCCCGTTTGGAGCCCTCTTCGATACCTATAAAAATATAAACTTACAACCCCTCGCCTCCTACATATACATCCTTACCGTCAACCTGGGCAGAGAAAATTACTGACGCAGGCTTATTATCAATAAAGATTTTCAATTTACCATAAAATGAATCATTGATAACGCCTTCTGGCTCACCTGAATTGATAAGTTCGATTGCCCTATTATGAATGATGCTTTTAAATTCGTCTGTAAAGTTTACTTGAATGTTCATGGTTGTTTTTTCTAAATATAATCATAACTCCCAAGGTTTGTCAATCCTAATAACCTGAGGGTTTATATGCCTATTCATGGCCGACCTTAATGACTCATAACCCATTTCATCTTCTAAATATCTTCCGCTTACAACGTTGTACCTATTATTCACTTGATCATAATGTTTTACTTGAGTTTGAACATATTTTTCCTCATCACCACTAAAAGCTTCTGTTGCACTACCAAAATCAATAATTACAGGATCACCCTCTTCATCTATCATTACATTACCAGAATGAAGATCTCTATGATAAATACCCTCGTCATGCATTTTTTTTAAATTATCTTTTAGTTTTTTAAAAAAAACATCATGATTATACTTTTCTGGAATTGGTGCATTTACTTCAGAGCTTACAACATCACCTATAGATGGACCCATGATTCTTTCCATTATTAGATATTCTTCTCCTGTATCAATATTTCTAACTATTGCGATACTTGCAGGAGTTTTAATACCCAGAGCACGAACCTTTTGCTGATATTTAAACTCCTCTTCTGGTCTATTATCCAACACTAAAGGTTTATCTTTAATTTTTTTTGCACAAAGCTTCCTATAAGATTTATCTCCTACAGCCAAAATGTCAGCATTTTTTCCCCAACCAATTTGTTCTGCTCGCCCTTCTAAGCTTTTTATACAAAGAGCAATTTCTCTTGGGTCTGTATTTTCAATAAATTTTCTAACAACCTCAAAACTTTTACCTATTTTTTCCATACAACAAAATTCTACCAAAAAAATTGATAAAAAACACTTTCGTAAAAATGCTTGAATTTTTGTTATTTTATGTTATATTTCAGAAGTTACCCCTCGTAGTTCAATGGATAGAACAGGACTCTTCTAAGGTCTCGATGTAGGTTCGATTCCTGCCGAGGGGACAAGTTGCAGATTTTTATAAATAAGGTATAGTTTAAAACGTTCGAAAGATAAGGGCGATTAGCTCAGTTGGTAGAGCAATCCGTTTACACCGGAAAGGTCAGGGGTTCAAGTCCCTTATCGCCCACATAAATAACAAAACTAAAAGGCTCACCTGTGTGAGCCTTTTAGTTTTTAGCAGATTCGTGAAAAGGAAGCATTTTATCGTGATCTCTCGTGAAGTCAAAGTCATCTACAACTTTTTCAAGTAATTCTAAATTTTTATCGTCATATTTCCTTCTACGAAATAATCAGAGTCATAAGTCGGATATCCTTTGTATAAAATCATGATCGAAAGGAAGTCCTGAAGAGATCAAAGAAAAAGCAAGATTAACTTTTTCCATTTTTTTCTCGGCCATTTTTTCTTTAATAAAATTAATTCTTTCCAATTTAAAAACCCCCTGACGTTATCTTTCGTTTCAGGTGAAATTCTTTTTCTAATTCTTTCTATCGGACTTTCCATAAATATATTTTACTGCATTGCTGAGCCAAGAGCTATAGCATAGTTAAAAGACTCGTTTTTGGTAATATTTGGCAAAATCCTTTACAGAAACATTTGAAAAGATATTTGCTTGTTGAACAGGCAGTCTTGTTGATCTTCCGAGATAGTTTAAAAAAGGAATATCAGAAGCAGATGAACCGCTCAAAAAAAAGTATCCAATTTTATCTCCAGAAATTTCATAGAAATCTTGGTAGGTTTTTGTAATTAAACTTGGAACATCTTCCTTTTCAACTTTTGCAGATATTCCTTTAAATCTATTAAAGGGACTAAAAATAGCAAGATTTGTTCTATTTGAATCAACATTCACGACCAAAGTATTAACTATCTCGCCAGACCGAACACAAGAATTCATCAAAGCATCTTTTGGACTTACAACTTTTACAACATTTAACCCTGAGTTGTAGATAACACTCTTTATAAAAGAAACATTTTCTTTTGATGAAATAAAAACTGTAAAAAATATTTTATCGTTAAAAGAATCAATTTTTTCAAAGTATAAAATTTCTTCTTCATGAGAAATTAAATTCTTTTCAGCAAGACGAATTTCTATCTTTTCTTGAAAATCTTTTTTTGATGAAAGGTTTATTGAAACAGTTTCAGATCGCACAAAATCCATTGGAAAAGAAACGTGTGCCTTGACCTTTCCTACTTTATTTACAATATTTTTTAAAGCATATAAAAGTGCGTTTTTTGGTTCAACACGAGGAATCTTTTCTTCACCAAAAGACAAAAATTTTACAGAATTTCTGTTTTTAGAAATCAAAGAATACCTAACATATTCTTCGGTTACGTCTATTCCCAGTATTTTTGTTTTTGAGAAAATAGAAAGCATTACGCTTCTATTATAGAACAAAAATAAAAACTAATGTAATCAAAACAACCAGTATTAATGAAATTGTGTTGAAGTATTTGAAAAATATTTTAACCAAAGATGGTCCGTATATTTTTGTTATAAAAGCCACGGCATAAAATCTGACTGCTCGCCCAATAATAGCCGCCAAAAGAAAAACAAAAAAGTTAACTTTAAAAAGTCCGCCAGCTAAAGTAAATATTTTAAAAGGTATCGGGGTTAATGCCGCAGCAAAGATTGCAAAAAATGTTTGTTCTTTAAAAACCACAGATATCTTTTCAAAAGATTCGGAAAGATTGTAAAAGTCGATTATCTTTTGACCAAAAGTATCAAAAAAAGTAGCTCCGACAATATATCCGACAATTCCACCTAAAATAGAGAAGACTGTTGTAAGCGTTGCGTAATAAAACCATCTTTGAACTTTTCTAACAGAAATAATTGCAATCAAAAAAACATCTGGTGGAATCGGAAAAAACAAAGATTCGGCAAAAGAAACAGATGACAAGACAACAGCGCTTTGTGGACCTTCCGCATGTTTCGTTATCCAATTTTGTAATTTTTCTTTTTTAAAAAAGTGGAAAAATTTCATAATTATCTCGCCTTACTTCCCTTTGGAACATCTTTTTCTGGAACTAAAAAAATTGGCTCATTGTCAAAACCATCAACAGCGACAACCATCCCCTGACTTTCGTGACCGCGTATAACTCTTGGTTCTAAATTTGAAACGAAAACCAATTTCTTACCAACAAAAAATTCTGGTTCATTGTAAAACTCACGAATAGCAGACAAGATTTGCCTTGGTTTTTCTTCGCCCATATCAACCATAAATTTATAAAGTTTGTCTGCACCCTCTACGATTTCCGCCGAGACAATCTCTCCGACTTTCATTTCAACTTTTTTAAAATCTTCATAACTTATCATTTTATTTTCTTCTTTTTTTATTTCTTCCATATTATTTTTTAAAATTATTTTTATCTAAAAACCTTTGAAGTATTAGCGCTGCTGCCGATTCGTCTTTTTTTTCTTCACGAGTTTGTTTTACTTTTCTGGCGACTGGCTTTGTTTTTGTAAACATATCCGTGTGAAGCGATGTCATAAATTCTTTT
The DNA here is from genome assembly GCA_041389065.1 of Minisyncoccota bacterium. Lineage (GTDB taxonomy): Bacteria > Patescibacteriota > Minisyncoccia > Phycocordibacterales > CSBR16-119 > JAUPTX01. Next base: position 142,246 of record JAWKSM010000001.1, on the reverse strand, counting down.
TCCAAAAAAACATTAAAACCTTTTTCTTCGAGAGTCTTTTTAAAAGAGATGACTTCATTTTTTAAAGAATTTTCTCCTGGATCACCTAAGACAATTCCCTGAAAAGTTTCTTTTTGCTTTAAGTTTTCTAAAAAATCAAAAACTTTTTCATTGTTTTCTATAACAGAGTGCGGAAAGGCAATTTGCCCACCATCGTCAGAAACAGCAACACCTATTCTCTTTTTTCCATAATCAAGACCTAATACTTTCATGATTAGAGAATAGCACAAAAACTAGTTTTAAAATATCTGATAGTTTGTGCTAAAATAAAGGCATGTTAGGAATAGAACAATTTATAAGTCTCCCTGGCGGAGCATTGATGCTTGGAATATTTGTTTTGTGGAGCCTTGTTTGGAAAGGTTTGGCGCTATGGAAAGCTGCCAGATCTGGCTCTAAACCATGGTTTATTGCAATTTTAGTTTTAAATACGCTTGGAATACTTGAAATAATCTACATGTTTGCAATAAAACCAAAAAAGACCACTGGAGACCAAAAAACAAACTAGTCTTTAAGTATTTGAATTTATACGCTGGTCGTGGTAGTATTCGATATTGTACGGAGGCGTGGCTGAGTGGTTGAAGGCACCTGTCTTGAAAACAGGAGACCGTTAACGCGGTCCGGGAGTTCGAATCCCCCCGCCTCCGCAAAAAATAAATGAACCCAACACAACCGTGTTGGGTGATTTTATTTTACGGATAAGGGTGGGGTTCGAAAGACGGAGGCCGCGAAGCCAGCGAGCACAGCGAGCTGTGGCCGAGTCCGGGGAGGAAGTTCTTTGTAAATTATGAGCTTGCGAAATAATTTACTTAGAAACTTGACCCCGAATCCCCCCGCCTCCGCAAAAAACAAAAAACCGGCTTGTCCGGTTTTTTGTTTTGAAAGAAAGTAAGGGTTTTTACGTAATATATAATGTAATTGTGATTGAGAACCTAAAAAATAAAAAAGATGAAAATCTAGTTCTTGAAAGTCTTGTAAATAAAGAAGCTTTTGGGGAAATAATAAACCGCTACCAAGAAAAACTTGGGCGATATATTTCTCGTCGCGCAAAACTTTCAAGAGAAGACAAAGAAGATCTACTCCAAAATATTTTTATAAAAACATATTTAAATTTAAATAGTTTTGATATAAGTTTAAAATTCTCTTCTTGGATATATCGTATCGCTCATAACGAAACAATAAGCTGGTATCGAAAACAAAAAATACGGCCACAAGTTTACCTTGATGAAGAAGATAATAATTTGGAAAAATATATTGCAAGTGAGATAGATATTGAAAAAGAATATGCAAACAAAAGTTTGATTAAAAAAGTGAGAGAGGTTTTACCCCAAATAAGTGAAAAATATAGAGAAATAATAATGCTTCGTTTTTTTGAAGAAAAAGATTATGAAGAAATATCAGATATTTTAGAAATACCGCCAGGGACAGTAGCAACAAGAATATCAAGAGGAAAAAAGGAACTAAAAGAAATTATGAGTAAAGATTTATAAATATGGAAAACAAAAACATAAAAGACAATATATTAGAAAAGATAGAGAAGGAAAAAATTTCCCCAAAGGCAAGTTGGAGATTTTTTGTCAGCAGGGTTCTACTTTGGGTTCCAGCTGTTTTGTCGATACTTTTAGGATCAGTGGCTGTGTCAGCAATATTATTTGATTTAACAAATGCTGGCTGGGAATACTATGAAAAAACTCATCCTTCTTTTAGTAATTTCTTTTTTGAAGTTATTCCATACGTTTGGATAGTTATATCTGTTGGTTTTGGTTTTTTGGCGATAAAACAAATAAGAAAAACATATGGTGGATACAAATTCAATACAACTATAGTGGTTTTATCTAGCATTTTAACTAGTGTTGTTTTGGGTGCCGTTGCTTATGCATATGGGGTGGGAGCAATAGTAGATAGAAATATTGGAGAAAGACTTCCCTTTCACACACCAGCAGAAGATAGACAAATGAGAATGTGGGGTGATTTAAGTAATGGCAAAATATCAGGAGAAATTAAAGAAAGAGGAAAAGAACAAATTATATTAGAGACTTTCAACGGAGAAATTTGGGATGTGAATGTTTCAAGCGTTAGTCCGCTCGGAAAAATAGTAATTGAAAAAGAAAATAAAGTTAGAGCTATTGGATATGTCGAGAATGAAGACGAGTTTGAATTTTATGCTTGTGAAGTTTTTCCTTGGGAAATAAGAGGATTACCAAAAGGTCCAGCACCAAAAATAGGTCTTGAAATGGAAAGTGAAAGAAACTTAAATATGTTGCGTATTAAAAGGTGTAGCTACGAAGAATTACAAAAATAAAAAATAACCAATGAAAAATATTTCAAAAAAAGTAATCGTTGGAGTTATTGGCTTAACGACAATTGGTGGAATAGCAACTTCTGCCTATGCGTCAAATAGACCAGACCTGACAGATGAACAAAAAAACATTTTAGAACAAGTAAAAGAATTAAAAGACAGTGGGGATGTTGAAGGTGCAAAAAAATTAGCTGAAGAATTAGGGCTTCCAATGTTTGGAAAAATGCACGGAAAATCTGAAAATCACGAACAAATAGAAGAAGCTCTTACAAACGGAGACTACAGTACCTTCAAAGAACTAACAAAGGATGCGCCGTTTGCAGATAAACTAACTGAAGAAGTTTTCTCAAAACTTCAAGAGGCTCACGTATTAAGACAAGCGGGCAAACATGAGGAAGCAAGAGCTATCATGGAAAGCCTGGGAATTAATCCGCCAATGGGTCATGGAGAATTTCAAAGACAGCAATTAACTGATGAACAAAAAACTGCCTTTGAAGAAGCTCATAAATTAATGGAATCGGGAGATAAAGAAGGAGCTAAAAAAATAATGGAGGACGCTGGAATAAAAATGCCAGAACGTGGACCAAAATTCTAATACAAAACAAAAAAATAATAAATTATTAATCGAAAATAGGTGGCGATTGTCGCCTGTTTTTGATTATATATGGGCGCAAATACACACCACATATACAGTATTTATTTTTAATCTGATAAAATATTAGCAATGGACAAAGACAACATCTTAATAGAATGGGAGGCATTTGAATATAAAGACAAAAAAAGAAAACCTGACTGGTTTTGGGCTGTTGGAATTATCGCTATCGCAGGAAGTGCAGCAACTTTTATTTATGGAAATTTTCTTTTTGGAATTTTCATAGTCTTAACAGCTGCAGCAATGTTCTTTTTTGGACTTTCAAAACCTCAAAGAATTAAACAAAGAATAACAGTGGACGGAATTATCTTTGACGGGAGACTTTACCCTTTCGACAGACTTTTCTCTTTTTGGATGGAAGAGCTCGATGGCGAAAAAAGACTTCTAATCAGATCAGATAAAACTTTTATGCCTGTTATGGTAATGCCTTTTGAAGATGATGACACTGGTGAATATATCCGCGCAATTCTTTCAGAGATTTTACCCGAAGAAGAAATACATGAATCATTTGCTCACAAGGTAATGGACAGACTTGGTTTCTAACAAAATCTCACGAAATGTGAGTATTTTGTTTTTAGCTAAAATATTGTATTATCGCCGTAAGCTCTCGTCGTTCAATGGATAGGACATGACTTTGCGGAAGTTAAAATGTAGGTTCGATTCCTACCGAGAGCACAATGTTAAAAGTTCCAACTTCTTGTTGGGAATTTTTAATATATATTCGAGGTAGGAATCGAACAGGAAAGGGGTCGCAAAATTTCTGTCAGGAATATATTGCAACCACGACATGTCCACAAAAAGAAAGAAGCGCCTACTTTTGTAAACGCTTCTAGCTTATATGTGGGTTGGTTATTCAACAGAGATCACCTTGTGTGAGATACTGGGCCTCGTTTCGATGTTGTAAGCGCCGGCTATGAGGTCGCTCAAGATTTTCATTTCACTATGGTAAGCATTGACCATGTGATCCTCACCCAGTATCTCATCTCCCCACCAGAAGAATGATAGCTCTTCTAAAAGGAAAGAAACGGCAATGTCTATTTGTTGTTCGTCAGCTGTTACCCCCAACTTGTTGAACAAAACATCCGATGTTACTTTCCTTGCATCAAGACGAAACTTTGCATCCTCGTTATAGAGCTTGTGGAATTGTAGAACTCCATATCTATATACTGCAGAAGAGGCGATTCCTTCAAAAGTCATGACGGTGGCATCTACCCCAGAAGCTTCGATGGCACGCCTGCATCGATTAGTGATGTTGTTGCCATGTTGACGCACCTTCTTTGCAATATAAGAATCATTCTTGCCAATAGCCCTCAGGTTGTGAGTAGCTGGTAAGTCAACTATTACAAGATAAATTTTGCGATCAGGACTATTAACACATTGCAAAAGCCTGATTATTCGATCTTCCGTAAAGTAAGAGTTATAGAGACTGACTCCGAAAGTAAGTACTTCTTTTGTGTGGTTCATAGTTTGTTTTTGTTGGTTCGGCCGAGACCAACAAAATCCAAACTCTGATATAACCTTACACTATTATATTGACTATGTAAAAATAATGTAGTGTTTTACTAAATTAGTGTTATTTATTAACACTAATGCTATAATAATATTATGATTTTTGGTACTAAAAGCAATAAAACCGAAGAAAAAATAGTAGAAATACTTCATAAAAACCCGCTAAATGGTCCCTCGTTACTTAAAAGACTGAGAGATCAAGAATCCACTCCATCAAAAGAAAGTTTTTATAGAATATTACGCGATCTTAAAAAAGAAGAAATCATCCACAAAAACGGATCAATCTATACCCTAAACAGAATATGGCTTAAAAGAATGCGAGGATTTATAGATAAACATATTCAATCTGACACACTAAATATTCTAGACATGCAAGATGGGGACAAGATTACTTATAAATTCAAAAATCCAAACCTTATGGGTATTTATTGGGCGCATAGTGGAAACGTGGTCTTTGATAATGCGACCTCAAACACCCCAATTCTCATATATCACCCACACGAATGGCTTATCTACACACGCACTCATTCTGAGGAATTTTTCTTACAGAATTTTGTTAACGGATATAATCATGGCAAGGGGAAGGTTCTCTGGATAATGGGTGGAAACACAACACTAGACAAAAAATTTCAAAAGGAATGGAATAAGGGACTGCTCGAAATAGGTACAGGCCTTGATATAGGCGCTGGAAAGAATCTTTATGTAAATGTTGTAGAAGACTATGTATTTATCGTTACAACAGAAAAAAGTTTTGGTGATAAACTAGATAAAATTTTCCAAGAAAACGAAACAATGACACCAAAGGCGCTTGAAGAATTAAGGAATTTGACCGAAAATAACTATAAAACTAAATTAGTTCTAATGAAAAGTAAAAAAGAAGCAGAGAAATGGAAGAAAAAATTCAAGAAATATTTCTTTATTTCAAAAGACCATACGTGGTAATAAAAAGAGTATGCTATGCTTACGAGTGAGATAGCGAAGCGTCCTACCGAGAGCACAGACTTATTATCAATTTAATTAAATGAATATGACAAATACAAATCCAGAAATTCAAGCCATAGAAAGAAAATTAAATGAAAACGAACGTCTCATGGCAGATGGTAAAAGAAGTTTAACGTCTAAAAAATCAAACTTCAATACTCTAGAATCAGATGTTCGAAATATAAAACAGGATGGTGAAAAAATAGAAAGTAGAATATCTCAGATAGAAGCTGAGAAAAAAGATTTAGAAAGAAAAAGAGATGAGAATAAAAGAAAGCTAACTACAGCCGAAGGAAAAAGAGATGATTTAAAAAGAGAAATTGATCAAATAGAGACTAGTATAAAAAAGGCAGAAAATGAAACCAGCTCTCTAAAACAACAGATGCAAATGCTTTCAAAATAAAAACAAAAGAGCGCGGCCGAAGGCCGCGCTCTTTAGTTTTATTTTGTCATTTTTGATAGAGTTGATTTTCTTCTTGATGCTGTGTTTGTTGCAATCACCCCTCTTTTGTTTGCTTTGTCGATTGCTTTGTAAGCTTTTGGAAGAAGTTTTTTTGCTTCATCTTTCTTTCCTACTTTTACGAGCTTAGAAATTTCTTTCACAGACTCTTTCATTGTTTTTCTTCTTCGATCATTCACGATTCTTTTTCGGTGAGAAACTCGAAGAGATTTTTTTGCTGATGCTGATATTGGCATAATTTAAAAATTTAATTTGTGTAATTTCGCGCGACACGCTTAGTTACGAACTTCGTCATAATACTAGATATTTTCGAAAAACACAAGGGTATGATTAACTCGCTTAAAAATGCTAAAATACAAATATAAAGTAAAACAACAAAAATGATCGCTCACATCTCAGGAAAAATTTTAGAAAAAAGTACGAAATTTTTAGTCATCGAAACAAACGGTGTCGGATATCTTCTTTTTGTTTCGACTGGCACAATTTCGAACTCTCCTTCTGTCGGAGAAAATTTTTCACTTTGGACATATTTGGCTGTGCGAGAAAATGCACTCGACCTTTACGGATTTGAAACAATCGACGAAAAAGATTTTTTTGAACTACTTATAAGTGTTTCTGGTATTGGTCCAAAAAACGCACTTTCAATACTTTCAATCGCGCCAATGGAAACTTTGAAAAAAGCTATCGCCACAGGTGACATGTCTTACATGACAAAAGTTTCTGGAATTGGAAAAAAGACCGCAGAAAAAATTGTCGTTGAACTAAAAGATAAGCTTGCAAAATTAGGACACAACGATGAATCTGGATCGCTTCAGGGAGAAGCCGATGTTATCATGGCTCTTCAATCTCTTGGCTACAGCCAAAACGAAGCAAGAAATGTGATAAAAGAAATTGATTCATCTCTTTCAACAAACGAAAAAATAAAGGAAGCATTAAAGATGCTCGGGAAATAAAATTATGCCAGAACTACCAGAGGTGCAAACAACAGTTAATGGACTCAATCAAACAGTAAAAGGTTTTACTATTTCAAGTGTTTGGAGTGATTTGCCCAAGAAAAATCACGCGAGAAAAGACGAGATAAAAAATCTTGCTTTTTGGAATAAGTTCAAGGAAACTGTCGTCGGAGCAAAAATTTTAAAAGCCGATCGTCACGGAAAAAATATTTTTATAAACCTCTCAAACGGTTTCACGATTTTGATTCACATGAAAATGACCGGACATCTTTTGTTTGGAAAATACAGAGCTGGGAAAACATCGGATGGACACGAGCACCACAACTGGAATTGGTGGCCAGAAAATCAAAAATCCCTCCAAGACCCCTACAATAGATTTATCCATTTTCTAATTCATTTTAAAAATGGAAAGAACTTGGCTTTTTGTGATTCAAGAAAATTTGGAAAAGTTACTCTTATAAAAACAGGTGATAAAACTGCGAAACATACTAAAGACCTGGGAATTGACGCGTTGAATCCAAACCTCGATTACAAAACTTTTAAAGAAACAATTTTAAGAAAACCAAACGGAAGAATTAAAAATGTTTTGATGGATCAAAACCTTGTTACAGGAATTGGAAATATATATTCAGATGAAATGCTTTGGATTGCAGAAATCCACCCAGAAGAGCCGGTTAAAAATATTCCTGAAAAAAAGTTTAAGAAAATGTTTCTCGCGATGAAACCGCTTTTAGAAAAAGGAATTGATTTTGGTGGAGACTCAATGTCAGACTATCGAAACATTTTTGGAGAAAAAGGAAAATTTCAAAACAAGCACAATGTTTACGGAAAAAACAAAGAGGCTTGTAAAAAGAAAGGTTGCCCTGGTGTTATAATAAGAAAAGTTGTCGGAGGAAGAAGCGCACACTTCTGCCCCGTTCATCAAATTTTAGAAAAAGTTAAGTAAAAAATTTATGCTTACAGATGTTTTAAAATGGTTTCTGATTTGTTTCTTTGGACTTTTTGTTCTTTGGGTTTTAACCGGTGGACCAGAACGAGGCGGCGGAACATCGCCAATTATAGGAGCGCCGACAGGCGTTGGCTCTCCATCGTTCACCACAGAAAGCGCTTCTCCAAACTAAAGTTAGATCCCGAGCATTCTAAAAAGAGCGACGCCTGTTGCCACAGAAACATTCAAAGATTCTTTTTCTCCCAACATTTTAATTTCTGCCACCACGTCAGAGATTTCTAAAATTTCTTTTTCAACCCCAGAAACTTCATTGCCTACAACAAAAATATTTTTGTCAGAAATTTCTACTTTTTTGTAATCAACAGAATTTTCTGACTGTTCAATAGAAATTATTTTAAAATCTTTTGCTTTTAAACTTTTTAAAGTCTCTATGATATTTTCTGAAAATTCCCAATCAATATTTTCTTCCGCACCAAGAGCAGATTTTGCAATATCGCTTCTTTTTCTACCAAACCGGTCGAGTGGCGCTGGAGTATATCCTGACAAAATTATCTTGTTTATAGAGCAAGCGTCAGCGGTACGGAAAATAGCGCCCACGTTTTGAGCACTTCGAATATCATGAAGAATTAAAATATTTTGACGGCTTTCCATGGCAAAGATATTACACCAATTGACCAAAAGATGAAAGTTGTGTATATTCGTATAGTATTTTTAAATACGAAATTAAACACCCCTTCGTAGCTCAGTCGGTAGAGCAGCTCCCTTTTAAGGAGACGGTCGTAGGTTCGATTCCTACCGAAGGGACAAAAATAAAAGCCACTTTAGTGGTTTTTTGTTTTATGTATAATGCTTTACATGGACATAAAACTTAAAAACCTACCTAAAATTTCTGTTTCCTGCCAAATTCCTTTTAATGATAAAGATCCACATGATTTGAATATTTTAAAGGATTTAGTGGATAGGGTTATTTTATCCGGCATTTCTTCTGTTAGATTAAGTGGCTCAGAAATAATTTCGTACGTAAAAGAAAAATATCCTCATGTTTTTATCCTTGGACTTGAAAAGATATACAACAAAGAATCACCTGGGTCTGGTTTTGTAACTCCCGATTTTGATAGCGCTAAAAAAATTATAGATGCTGGAGTTAATTGTATAATTATTGAAGCTTCAAATCTTTTACACGCAGAAGAAACTTTGGGCAACTTAATCAAGTCAATAAAGAAATACAAAAATATATTGATTGGTTGTGATATTGGAACCCTTGAAGAAGCAAAGAGAGCTTTTAGCTTAGGTGCTGATTTTGTGCTAACAACTTTTGCTCAAGCTCAGACAAGAGAAGGTAAAAATTTTAGTTATCATATTGATCTCGTAAAAAAAATATCATCTCTAAATATCCCTGTGATTGCAGAAGGTGGAATTGAAAACTATTCTCAGGCAAATCAACTACTTTTCGCAGGAGCTTTTTCTGTGGTTGTTGGAAGATCTTTAGTTAGTATTCAACATAAGATAAAAGAATTTATAAAAAGTGAATTAGGTAACAAAAATAATTATATAAAATCTTTTTTTAATCAACATATACTTTCTTCAGAAAATCTAAAAATAGAAGCACTTGATCCTCATGGGTCAAGTCGCGAGTATTTTAAAATAATTTCAGAACATGGAGTTTATCTGGCAACTATGAGTTTTGACACACTTGAAAATGAATCTTTTATCAGACTATCACATCATTTAAGAAAATCTGGCATTAATGTACCGATAGTTTTTTGTTCAAATACTGAAAAAACTTTTTATATACAAGAGTATAAAGGACAAAAAGATTTATATTCATATGTTATAGATAATAAAATAAGCACAGATCAAAAAGAAAAACTTTTAAAACAAGTAATCGACCTTCTTGTTGATTTCCAAGACAAAGGATCTATTGGAATTGATTATTCAAAATGCTATCCGTTTAGTAATTTTGATAGTGAAGAAATACTAAGAGATGTAAAAAGATTTAAAGAAAAATTTCTAACTAAAAGTAACATATCTTTTAATGATGAACTTTTTGAAAAAGATATCGATTCTTTAATTCAAGAAATAGATAAAATACCTCAAAAAGAATACTGTTCAATGCATCGAGACTTTCAAACAAGGAATATCATTGTTGAAGATTTTAATAATAAGCTTTCTCTTATTGATTTTCAGAATGCACGTAAGGGTCCTTTATATTACGATTTTGTCTCTTTAATTTTTCAATCACAGGTTAATTATTCTGAGGAATTAATTGAAACTTTAATTAATTACTTTTTTAATAAAAAGAATTTTACTGATAAAGAACATTTTCTAAGGAATATGTACCTGGTTGCGATTGTTCGTATGATTCAGACAATAGGATCTTATGGAATTGGTGGCCTAGAACAAGGTAAAACATATTTCATAAAAAGTATTCCTTTTGCATTAAACAATTTTCTCCATATTTTTTCTAAGACTGAAAATATGGGTTATTCTTTTCCGGAGATTAAAAAAGTTATTAATGTGTCCAAACAAACTTATGATTCAAATAAATAGCTTTTCTTTTGTATACACCCCCATAAAAATCAATCCTGAAAAAGATGATACTTTGCAGTATATTTTTGATTGTCGTTTTATAAAAAACCCTGGAAGAATTGAAGAATTAAAAAATTTTACAGGTCTTGATGTCGAAATTGAAAAATTTTTTAGAAAAGAAACTGACATGATTGATTTTCTAGAAGATAATTACAAGATTATATATAAATATTTAATTGAAAAGAATTTAAGTAGACATGAAAACATAGAATTAAATTTTGGTTGCACGGGAGGAATACATAGATCTGTTTTTGCAGCTGAATATATTTCAAAAAAGCTAAAATTTGATTTTCCTAAGGAAATAATAAATATTAGTCATTTAAGATTGCAGACTTTATGAAATTAGTTATTCTTGCAGCCGGAAAAGGGACTCGTTTATATCCACTTACAAAAGATGTTCCCAAGGCGTTGGTTCCAATTAAAGACAAAAAACTTATAGATTATGTTCTATCTCCTTTTTTGAGTTATATATCAGAAATTATTTTTGTCATTAATGATAATTTAGGGTTTAAAATAGAAGAATATATAACTGACAACCATTATGGCAAAAAGGTTGAGTATGTTATTCAAAGCACTGAAGATTTGAAGAGGTACAATGATAGCTTTAGAAAAAGCAAAACATCTTATTGAAAATGAAGAAAGATTTTGTGTCTGCAATTGCGACGATCTTTTTAATGAGCAAGAAATCCAAAAAGCTATTGAAAGCGGGAAGGTTGGAATAGGTATATCAAAATCAGTAATGCCTTGGAATTATTTAGGTATTAGGTTTGATAAAGAAAATTTACAAGTTGAAGGATTTGAAAGACACTCTAATGAAACGGGTACAATAGAAGACTATTTTTCAAATGGATTTCATATTTTAACACCGGAAATTTTTTCTTTCAAAAAAGAGTTGGCTGGTAAGGATGAATATGGTTTACCTCAAACACTTTTTGCTAATCTAGACAAACTTCCACTACATGCTTTTTTATTTAAAAATTGGCAACCTGTTAATTCCTTAGAAGATTTACAAAAAGATAAGTTTAACTCCTTATAATCTTATATATTGCAAAAACCCTAAAAAACCAATAAAATCAAAGTATTAATAACTTAGTTTTATATAAATGAACAAACAAACAATAATTTCTATAGTAATAATAGCGGTTGCGGTTATCGGTGGACTTATTATTCTACAAACTGCAAGCAACAAAGAAGCTGGAAAACCTGGCCAATACGACGCACTTGCAACATGTCTTGGAGAAGCCGGAGCAAAGTTTTACGGTGCATTTTGGTGTCCACATTGTAATAACCAAAAGAAAGCATTTGGAAAATCTGAGAAACTTCTTCCATATACAGAATGTTCCACACCAGATGGAAACGCACAGACACAAGTTTGTATAGATAATGAAATTCAAAGCTACCCAACTTGGATTTTTGCTGATGGATCAAGACTTACTGGAGAACAATCACCAGAAACATTGGCAGAAAAGACTTCTTGTGAGGCAACTTTACCGAATAACACAATGGAAGAATCTACAATAAACAATGGAACATCTTCTGAACTACCGATAAGCTAACATGGGAAACTTAGCAAATACAACAAACACAGTGCTTAGTATTGGAACAGTTTTTGTTCAAATTGTTTCGCTTTTGATACTTGTAATGATTTTTACAAAGGACAAAGGACCTTTAGCGCGTTGGTTTTCTGAAAAATCCCTTGTTTTAACAGCTCTAGTGATGACCGGATCAATGCTTGCAAGTCTTTTCTATTCTGAAGTTATTGGATACCTGCCTTGCCTGCTTTGCTGGTATCAAAGAATAGCGATTTACTCAATATCTGTTATATCTATCGTGGCTTTAGTTAAAAAGACAGGAAACGATGTTTGGCTTTATATCAAAACACTTAGCTTTCTTGGGATTATTGTCGCGTTGTTTCACGTTTTCTCGAGAACAACAAACAGTGAAGTCTTTGACTGCTCTGCCGTTGGCCCATCTTGCCTTCAAGAACTTTTCACAAAATTCGGATATATTGATATTCCAGTAATGTCCCTTACAGCATTATTCTTTGTGATATTACTGATAATAAACAAGAAGAGATTTAGCTAAAAAAATAAAAGAATCCCCGAATGGGGTTTTTTTATATTACGTATTGCAATTATAATTTTTAAAATATAAGATAAAAATGATGTTCTTTACTCTTGCTCACACAAAAAAGAAGTTGAACAGGTTTATCCTTGGTTCTCCAAGAGGAGTTAATACTTGGGGATGGTGATCATTTAAGCTTTGGGTCACTTAAAATTAAAGCTTACGGGTGTTGATAGTCCTACCCGCCAAACAAAAGCTAGCCTTCAAAGATCCTTGCCTTTTAGGAAACCGTCTAGGTAAGTAATAATACAGACGGATCAATGTGTGAGCCAATATGGGAGGTGTTACCGTAAGGTAACACCTCCTTATTTTTTAAAAGACATACAACATTTTATTAAGGACATTATTAAAAAATAACCTGTATAGGCTATAATCGAAGAGATTTCGACGCTTAAAATATATCGTTAAGAAAATCCGCCATTTATATGGTAGAAAAGCTGTGCTGTTTGAGCTGTATAGCGAGTTCACAGTTTTCTTCATATAAATGGCGGATTTTTAGAATATATTTTTCTGCGTCTTGAACTTTTGTTTCTTTTCCTTCAAGGGAAAAGAAAGAGACATAAGTTATCCACAAGATAATTTTTGTCCTTTATGTCTTTTAGATTTATAATAAAAGTGTTCGAAGATTTAGAAGAATCACATAGAGATACATAGTCACCCACTTTTAAGGGTCAATATAAAAAAGTATCATCTCATTCTTACGAAGTTTCGAACGACAAAAGCCTGAAGAATTTCGCACAGGGGAGCGACCAAAAACTTAATAAATCTAGTCGACGGACTTATAATCGTAGATTTGTACATTTGAAGTAAATTTTTGTTCTTTCCTAGACGTAACCATTCGTCACACGCCGTTTTAGGCGACAATTTAGATGAAAAAGATGTAAGACCCGACCCCATTGGTTGGGTCTTGTTGATTTTGGGTAAGATTTTTATGAGTTATAATAGTATATATGGAACAAAAACCTAAAAAAGAAAATCCGGAACTTAAAAACTATAGTAATTTCCTTAATCTAGAAGATTTTGATCCGGAACCGATTATTAAAAAGTGTATTGAGAGCGGTGAGTATAAGAAAAGTGCTGTTTTGGCTTTAGAAGATAGGATTCATAAAGAAGAAAACCCTGAATTATTTGATGATGAATATAGAAAAATACTAGAAAAAGCAAGTGAAATATCTAGAAGAATAAAGAGGGTGAGTAAACTTGGAGAAGAAATGATAAATGATTTTTTAAAAGATCAAAAAATTACTGATATTATTTTTATTAATGGCCTTAATCTTTTTGAACTAAGAAATTTTATACATAATGGACTCATCTTCTTTGATAAAAGATTAAGTCCAACGATACTAGCTCTTACAGATGGTAATTTTGAATACCTACAAGGTTTTTTAACTTCAATTAGAGAACAGATAGTAGAAATAAAAGATGTTATAGATTCAGAAAAATTTGAATTACTACCTAGAAATAGACAAAAAATAGAAGCCTTTAAAGAAAGACTCGATCTTATAAAAGATCTTTAATTACAAAGTTTTTAAAATAAAAAGCTCAAGATCTGTTGCAAGATTTTCTCCTCTTCGGTCATCATGATACAAAAAAACTAAGTCTTTCAAGGCTTTTTTAAGATTTTCTTCATCCCAAATTTTTGAAGAAGCAATCGTTTTCTTAAAAACAAAAGGATTTAGTCCTGTTTTTTTAACATCTTCGGCTGAGCCAGATTTGCCTTTGACTAAAATAAGATTTTTTATAGACCAAATTAGAATATTTGCAACATCCATCACTGGAACGTTATTTTTCAACGCCTTTTGAAACAAAACCCAACATTCTTTTTTCTTTCTAGCGCTAAATGCATCGGTCAAGCTAAAAATATTGAACTTTTCTTCTTTTTTCGCTACAAGATCAAAAAACTTAATATTTTCAACCTTTTTTTCAATAGTTTTTAGATCTGTTTTTGTAACATTTGACTCCAAAAAGAAAAAAATATTTTGAGATTCTTCAACTTCTTTAATCTTTTTAAATATATTTGACCGATTTTCTTCTTTTTCAAGAACAGAATCTAGAATTATCGCCGTTTTATTACCAAAAAGGCTCACACTTTCAATATAACTTTCAAATTCGCCGAAACTAAAGTTCGTTTCGTCCATAAAAACCTTGTCGTATTCAGAAAAGCGCTTGAGATCTGACTCAAACGCTTTCTTTTTGTTTTCAAAGTTTTTTCCAGAATAAATGAATATCATTTTATTTTAAAGCCATTTTCTTACTTTGCTTTTATATTCTTTATAAATTTCCCCGTGTCTTTCTTCAAGAAGCGCTTCTTCTCTTGCAATAAAATAAATGTTCACGATAATTCCTGAGACGATTGATGTTCCTATTATAAAAGGTGTGTTTAGAATAAGCCCAAGTCCAATCAAAAGAAAGCTAAGTCCCAAGTATTTTGGATTTCTTGTATATTTGTAAGGACCATTTAAAAGTTCGTTTGATGAAGATATTGAATTTGATTTTCTTTTATTTGAATACTCTTCCCCGTGTTTTTCAGCGTAATAAATAACAAGAGTTGCCATAACAACCAGAGCAAGTCCGATATATTGATTTAAAGGTTCTGCCATAAATCTCATTGGGAAAAATATGTCGAGCAAAACTCCAACAAAAAGACCAAGTGCAAAAACCGATATTGAATAAGAACTTAAATGAGAAACGCTATTTTTTTCCATAAGTTAATTATATCAAATTTTAAATTCTAGCAAATTTTTGTAGTTAAAAGGGGCCGGCGCTTCGCGCCGGCCCCTTTTAACTACTTCAACTCTCCCCAATTATCACCAACCATATAGTTCACATCAAGCGGAATTTCTGGCTTATATTTTATAAAAGAATTTTCCAAAACATGCTCCATAATGTCTTTAATCGCTGGCGCAACTTTTTGAACAACATCTTCGGAGACTTCGTAAATAAGTTCATCGTGAATTTGTAAAATTGGAAAAACTTTTAAAGACAAACCTTCTTTTTCTACCCACTCATCCACCATCTTCATCGCAATTTTAATAATATCTGCAGAAGTTCCTTGGATCGGCGCATTGATAGCCATACGCTCTGCCATCGCTCTAATAAATGGCAACTTAGAATTTATTCCTCCAAAATATCTTCGACGTTTAAACAAAGTTTCAGTGTATCCAAATTTTCTAACAAAATTTTTAGTATCATCTAAATAATCTTTGATTGAACTAAATTGTTCAAAGTATTCGTCATAGAATTTTTGCGCCTCTTCTTTTGAAGTTCCAATATTTTTCTTTAAGGCCAAAACCCCCATTCCATAAAGAATTCCGAAGTTTATAATCTTTGCCATTCTTCGCATTTCTCGATCAACTTTATCTGGAGAAACATTAAAAACTTTTGCGGCAACAGCACTGTGAATATCTTTACCTTCGTTAAAAGTTTTTATCATATACTCGTCGCCAGAGAACATTGCCGCAATCCGAAG
Organism: Minisyncoccota bacterium; assembly: GCA_041389065.1. Classification (GTDB taxonomy): domain Bacteria; phylum Patescibacteriota; class Minisyncoccia; order Phycocordibacterales; family CSBR16-119; genus JAUPTX01. Next base: position 126,225 of record JAWKSM010000001.1, on the reverse strand, counting down.
CTCGATTTGAGAATAGTCAAAAGAAACAAGTTTCCATTTTTTTTCTGCAACAAAAGCATTTCTAATAACTCGTCCCAAGTCAGTTCTTGTTGGAATATTTTGCAAATTTGGATTGTTTGAAGAAAATCTTCCAGTCGATGAACCGTGTTGAATAAAGTCGGCGTGAAGTCTTCCATCTTCTTTTACCAAGCTCGGCAAAACATCGATATACGTCGAAAGAAGTTTTTGAAGTTCACGAAATTCAATTATTTTTTCGATTATTTTATTTTCATCTACAAGTTTTTCCAAAGTAGAAATATCGGTTGAATATCCTCCGCTTGCAGACTTTTTAATTCCCTTTGTTGGAAGGCCCATTTTTTCAAACAAAACAAGAGATAGTTGTTTTGGTGATTTTATATTAAATTCTTCACCAGCCAATTTATAAATTTCTTTTTCTATAATTTCTAAATCTTTGTGATATTTTTTACCCAAATCTTTAAGATATTTTACGTCGAGCAAAACACCACGCTTTTCCATTTTTGAAATAACTGGAATAATCGGCGCTTCTATTTCTTCATAAACTTTTTCAAGATTTCTTTTCTTTACCTCTTTCCAAATAGCTTTTTTGGCTTTATCAAAATCTCTTGTTTTTGCAAAATTTAAAATATCTTCTAGTTTTGGATTTGTTTTTTCAGAATCGATAAGCCAAAGAGCAATAGAAACTTTTCGAAGTTCGTCTTCGGGAACATTTAAAACTTCTTCTGGTTTTTCTTCTGGCACATCTTCGCCGGTTAAAATTTTTCTAAATCTTGCTGGCAAACTTCTAAACTCAAAACGCTGACAAATCTTTTCAATGTTTTCAAAAGAAACTCCATCTTTCCATTTTTTTTCTGGAAAATTAAATTCCAAAGTAACATCTCGAACAATAGTTGCAAGAGTTTTTGAAAACAAAGCTTCTTCTTCACCTTCTTCCAAAAGCCCTACGATTCTGTCTGTAATCCCGACTTCCTTAAAAGCCTTTTTATCTTTTTTAAGTTTTTTATAAATATTTTCAATTTTTCCAAAAGTTGTTATAAGGGTTGTGGCTGTTTTTTCACCAATACCAGCAATCCCGATAATATTGTCAGACGGATCACCACGAAGACCTTTGTAATCTGGAAGAAGTTCTGGCCCAAAACCAAAACGCTCTTTCACGGCATCTTCATCGTATAAAATAGTGTCGTTTAAACCTTTCTTTAGAGTAAAAACTTTCACTTGTTTTTTGTGAACAAGCTGAAGTGTGTCCATGTCACCCGAAGCAATAATAACTTCGTTTGTTTTATCTTTCTTTAAAATTTCTGCCAAAGTTCCCAAAAGATCATCGGCTTCAAAACCTTTCTTTTCATAATAAGGAATTCCAAAAGCATCCATCAAAGAGCGAGATTTTTTAATTTGATCAATGAGCTCGTCGTCACCCTTTTTTCTGTTTGCTTTGTAGGTCACCGCAACTTCACTTCGAAAAGTTCCACCCGGCATATCGTAACAAGCGATAATATAATTAGGATTTAAACTAGAAACCAAATTTAAAATCATTGTTGAAAGTCCATAAAGCGCACCTGTAGGTTCGCCACTCGATGTCGAAAAATCTGGCAGAGCATGATAAGCGCGGTGAATTATCGCGTGAGTATCGAGCAAAACTATTCTTTTTTTTGATTTATTTTCTTTCATTTTAAAAAGTTATTTTTCTTTTATCACCTTCAATATGTTCTATTTTTATCTCAATCATTTCTTCTGGTCTGTTTTGCCAGATTTGATTTGGCCATTCTACAAACAAAATATTGTCTTCTGAATTTTTATAAAATTCCCAATCGACGCTTTTCAAATCTTCTTCGTTTTCCAGTCGATACATATCCATATGAATCAATTTTTTAAAAGAGTGTCTTTTGCTTTCCCTGTTTTCTTCTGGGATTTCATAAATCTTTTGAATTACAAAAGTTGGGCTTGAAATTGTTTCTTTGATATCAAAAAAATCAGCAACACCTTTCATAAAAGTTGTTTTTCCAGCACCAAGATCACCGACAAGCCCAACAAAAACTGGACCTTTTGGGTTATTTAAAACAATATCTTTTAAGATATCTTGTGCGGCATTTTTTGTATCGCTTTCTCCACCTGAAAAGTATTCCATAAGGCCATTTTAGCACAAATCAAAACCCGCGGCCGTACGGCCGCGGGTTTTGATTTTTTTATTATTTTGCTATTTTAATTCCTTCTTCTTTGTTTTTTTCTTCTTCTCGTTCTTCTTTATCTTTTGCAATTTTTCTAGCGATTAGAATTATTATCAAGATAATAAGAACTATTAGAAGCCATCCAATAAATGATGTTGGGAAGAATTTTCCTGCAAAAACTGAGTTCGCAGATTGACTTGTTCCACCCTTGTTAACTTCAATTATCGAATAACTCATTGAATCAACTTTAGCGTCTTTTATTGTTGGGTGATCATGAATTCCAAGAAGTGAAGCAATGATTATTGATGATCCTCGTGCACTCTTTAGAACTTCACCGACAACAACGAAACTTCCTTTTGCACCTTTTGGTAGATTTTCAACTGTTACAGTAATAGTGTGAGTTGGTTTTGAATATCCTCCAAGAGTTGATTTTTGGAAAGCAACTTCATAAGGAAGAGTTACTTGCATAATCACATTCTTCAAATCATTTCCAGAAATATTATTGTAAGAAATAGTGTAAGTTACAATATCTCCAACGGAAACTATTTCCAAGTTTGAAGTAATATCAAGACCAAGAAAAACCTTATCATTTGTTGTTACTACAGTTGTAGTATTTCCTCCGTTATTAGAATTTCCGTTATTTCCACTATTGTTTCCAGTGTTTGTGTTTGTTGAGAAACCTCCAGTTGTGAAAACTTTAATTTCTCCAGCATCTGTTCCTTCACTGTTTTGAACAACCATTCTAAAGAAATAAGGTGTTCTTGGTGAAAGATTTAATATTTGTCTTGAAACATTATTAGAACCTTCAGAAACAGATTGGTTTGGAGTTCTTTGTCCAAGCGCAGTCGTAAGACCATACTCAAACCATGCATTTCCAGAACCGCCGTCACTAATAATAGATAGACCGTTTAGAATAGCAGAACTTGTTGTTACATCAGTGGCAACACTTGTGATAGCTACAACATCATTGTTTCCGTTGTAGTTGTAATCATCGTCGTCGTCATTGCTGTTGTTGTTTCCGTTATCATCGTCAGTTGTAAATGATCGAACTGAGCCAGAATCTTCATCTGTACAAGCTCGGAAGTAATATGTTTCATCAGAATCAAGACCTGAGATAGTTCGTGAAAATTGATCTCCATCATCATAATCTCCAGAAACATTATATTGGATATCGTCATCAGAACATGAAGGTGTTGAATCGTTATCATCGATAACAAACCAAACATCTACATTGTTTCCGTTTGTAACTTCTCCTCTAAGTCTCGCTGAATCTTCGTCAACGTTTGTCGCAGAAAGAGTTACAACTTGATCATCTCCGTTATTGTTTCCTCCGTTATTTCCGTTTCCATTGTTTCCTGTAGATGAACCATCCCAATAAATTGGCACAAGTTCTTCTCCGTTCCAAAAAGTAGCATTTCCGTTAGATGCCGCAAACGCAGAGTTAAATAAACCTGAGAATGAGAACACCAGCACGAACGCCACAATTGTTGTATTTTTTATTGTGTTTTTCATATTATTTATCCTGTTTTCACAGGTCTATTTTAATCTTATAATAACTATATTATAGCACCTTGTAATATTTTTGTCAAGAGCTTAAAATGTCTATATTTCTAAATTATTGTTATAAAATAACAGTTTTTGTCGTCTCATTTTTAAATATTCGATATCTCTATCAAAGACTTAATAATGAGGGGGGATCTCGTGACCCCCCACACCCCAAATTCTGGGGACTTTCATTATTTTCTTCGCGTTTAGCGCCGGCGTGCACCAGCACCTTTGACAGGAGCCGGAGCTTTAGCGCCGCGCATCACCGGAGGCCGACCAACCGAACCACGCTGCACATTTCCACGCTGACGTTGCGGTTGAGCCATTACTGGCTGTTTACCACCACGTTGTTGCGGAGCGGTACGGACAGGAACCTGTTGATAAGGCTTGGTTTGCGGTGTGTTGACACGGCTACTTCCACGCTGTTGCACATTTCCACGCTGACGTTGCGGTTGAGCCATTACTGGCTGTTTACCACCACGTTGTTGCGGAGCGGTACGGACAGGAACCTGTTGATAAGGCTTGGTTTGCGGTGTGTTGACACGGCTACTTCCACGATCTGCCATTACCGGGCCTCGCGTACCACCACCATTGCTGGCAGAGAGACCGCGATTACGGGACGGAAGAACATTGTCCGTGCGGACATTGCTACCCTCACGAGCCGGAGCGACCTCACGCTCAACAGGAGCTTTTCCTACAGAAACGGAAGTTTGGCGACCCTCAGTCGAAGGATTACTCTGGCGAGTACTCACTTGACGAGCGGCGTCAGCTTGGCGAGCCCGAAGGCTTGCCACTTTACTGGACAGCTTGGCGTTACCGCTTTCGCTGGTCCTGTTGCTCGGAGCATCCGCAATTACTTGCGGCTGAATGAATTGATCCATCAGCCCCTTATCGAGACTGACGAACTCTTCACCATCCGAAACCTGGTCACCACTATTTGCAGGCAGCGCTTTGTAGCACAGGCCATCGTCGTAGTAACCATAGTTGCCGTAGCCACCGTAATCAGGAACCCAACCCATTCCAGCACGAACCCAGTCAATCGGCACTAACGAGTAGCCGTTCCAAACAGCAGACCCGCCAGAAGCCCAACGATTGGGCTGACAATAGGCCGGATTCATATAGCCACCCCGACTCCAACCGAAGTTGAAGCTGAGACCAGCATTAAATCCGCCACCATAGCAACCACCAACACTCCAGCCGCCACCGTATCCATATCCACCGCCGTACGGATATCCGTAGGAGTAGGAAGGATAGAAAGCAGTCGAAGTCATGGGAATTAGTCCGAAACCATCATACAGGCCGTTGCGGGTCTTCCAGGTCATGTCGCTCCGATATGGCCAACGCGAGCGTCGACCGTCGTATGCAACCTCATACATTCCTGTAGAAGGATTGTAAAAACTGAGCACATCCCTTCTTCCAAGATTGTCCTTGCGGACCAGCTCAGGAGTTGAAGATGTATCAGCCTTTTGATCAACCGCCAGGGTGTCAGAGATCGTCTCTGAATCCTGAACATTATCGACCAAAACATCCGGAGTTGCCTCCAAATCCTGATCGTTGCTGGCCACAGCATCTTGCTGTAGTGTGTGCAACTTCACGATCTTCATGGTTCCGACCTCATGGGTCACAACAAGAGATTCATCACTAGGAACGAATCCGTCCTTCATCACCCAGGACTTCGAAAGGTCTTTGGCCGACACCATCAAAACGGTATCAGACAGGACCTCTTCCTTGTACCCATTGTTTGGATCGAGGAGAACGAAACTTCCTGGGAGATACCCTTGTTCGGCACCTTTGAAAATGACATCCGTCCAGAAATCCACATCTGCCACTTCAGGCACGATGGTCCCTTTCACTTGGGACTTAATGGATTTCATCTCGGGCGTAGCGGAAATCACCTCCCGCACCTTTTTCACCCACTCGTTAGAGGGGGGTTGTTGTTGCGCTGATGCCGGCAGAACCAGCATGAACGCGAAGAAAATGACAATGTACTTCTTCATGGTTCTTGGTTTTATCGAGGTTTGTTGAATTTCTGTGTTGCTGAGCCCAAGGCCCATTTCTGTGTATAATATAGCATATTCAAGAATTTTTGTCAAGCCTCTAGGACTACCCCGAAATACCCCCAAATAGCCAATTTTCCCCTTATAAAATATGGCATTTTATTGACATAGAGTATAATTAAACGCGTATGAGTGTCCTATTTAACGAAGATAAACAACAAAAACAAATCGATCTTCTTCGAATGAACGAAGAGGAGGATTTGGCAAAAACCCTTGCTTCGACAAAATACAATGTTCCCTACATCGATCTAACAAAAGTTGTTATTGAAAACGACGCCCTAAAAACAGTTCCTGAACAAGAAGCTCGGGAAATTGAAGTCGCGCCTTTTAATATTGCAGGAAAAAAAGTTTTGATTGCAGTTCACGCCCCAGAGCGAATGGAAGTTTTAAATCTTAAAAAAACTCTCGAGAGAAAAGGATACAAGGTAATCTATTTCATGGCTTCTAAAAAAAGTCTTGAAAAAGTTTGGGAAAGATATGAAGAAGTTTCTCAAGCAGAAAAACTAAAAGCAGGAAGTCTTAGTATTTCTGGAGACACACTTTTGAAAACAGCAGAGCGGATAAAGAAGCTCGAAGATATTGAAAAAGAAGTTCAAAATATTTCTGACACAACAACAACTCACAAAGTTTCAAAAATAATTGAAGTAATTTTTGCTGGAGCTATCGCACTGAAAGCATCTGATGTTCACATCGAACCAGAAGAAGATAGTGTTCAAGTTAGAATCAGACTCGATGGAATTTTGCATGAAGTTCTAAACATTGATGAAAAAACTTATAACCTCATAAACTCAAGAATAAAATTAATTTCTGGATTAAAACTTTCAAAAAACCAAGCACAGGACGGAAGATTTTCTATTTGGCTTAACGAATACGAAGTTTCAATGAGAACCTCTGTTATCCCTGGAGCATACGGCGAAGGAATTGTTATGAGAATTTTGAATCCTCAGTCGATTATGGTTCCAATGGAAGCGCTCGGTATTGAGAAAAAACTTTTTGATATCATCGAACGTGAAATTTCAAAACCAAACGGACTTATTATAATCACAGGGCCGACAGGATCAGGAAAAACAACAAGTCTTTATACTTTCCTGCAAAGAATATATTCTCCAGAGATAAAGATTTTAACCATAGAAAACCCAATAGAATATCACCTGGACGGAATAACACAGACTCAAACTGATCACAAAAAAGGTTACGGATTTTTGGAAGGACTACGTAGCGCGCTAAGACAAGACCCAGACGTTATCATGATCGGAGAAATTCGAGATGGCGAAACTGCAAAGATTGCGGTTGAATCTTCACTTACAGGACACATGGTTTTTTCAACTCTTCACACAAACAACGCGGCTGGTGCTGTTCCAAGACTTATCGATCTTGGAGTGAATCCAAAAATTCTTGCTTCTGCCCTATCACTCTCAATCGCCCAAAGACTTGTTAGAAAACTTTGTCCGCACTGTAAACAAAAAAGAGAAGTCACAAAAGAAGAAAATGAAATTATTAGAAAAGTTTTGAAAACAGCGGAAAGACTTGGAAAAGATTTGGCATCATATGGAGTGAAAGCAGATCAAAAAATCGAACTTTGGAAACCAGTCGGATGTGCAAAATGCAACAACATTGGATACAAGGGACGTATTGGAATTTTTGAAGCAATACTTTCTGATGATGCAATCATAGACAGCATGCCGATGAATCCGAGTGAAGATGAAATTAAAACAATAGCGAGCGCTCAAGGAATTCTGGATATGAAAGAAGATGGATTAGTAAAAGCGGTGAGCGGAATAACTACAATAGAAGAAGTTAAAAAAGCGGTTGATATTTACGAAGAGGTTAAGTTGAAGGAATAAAAAGAAAGGGCCGGCGCGAAGCGCCGGCCCTTTCTTTTTATTTATTAAAGATCCACAAACCTCCAAATAATCCTTTTTCTTGCAAAACAAGAAAAGTAATGAAATCTCAAAGGATAGCCGCAGTAACTCCGCCGAAACGGTAACCATTGCGTCCTTATTAAAGTCATAGAGACAAAGCCTGATTACTTAGAGGTTTGTAAACCCTTATCAAAGTAGGTAGATACTATATCATGGTGAAAATTCTTGTAAAGCACTTAATTAAATATGTGCTAGACATTTCCATCAAAATTACCCAAAAATGCTTATATAAAAACAAAAAATCACAAAAAGTGATATAATATTTGCAACGTATTTAATGTACGATAACTAAAGACTAGCATAAATAAATTAATATGTCAAGTGATACTCCTAACAATAGAGAATTTAAGAGCGATAGCTTTTTAGATAGCACACTTCGCCCAGGCAAGTGGGATGATTATGTTGGGCAAGAAAAAATAAAGCAAAATCTAAAAATATTGCTTCAAGCGGCCGAAGAAAGAAACCATGTTCCAGAACATATTCTTTTTCATGGACCACCAGGACTTGGAAAAACAACTCTTGCTCACCTCATCGCAAAAGAATCTGGAAAACAAATGAAAATAACTTCTGGACCAGCGATCGAAAAAGTTGGTGACCTTGCTTCTGTTCTGACAAATCTTTCACCTGGAGATATTTTATTCATCGATGAAATTCACAGACTAAACAAAATGGTTGAAGAAGTTCTCTATCCGGCAATGGAGTCTGGTGTTCTCGATATCATCATCGGAAAAGGTCCGTCGGCCAGAACTATTCAGCTCGATCTTCCACCTTTCACGCTCATCGCCGCAACAACTCGTCCAGCACTCATCTCTTCCCCACTTCGGTCTCGTTTTTCTGGTGGAGTTCACAGGCTTGAATTTTATACAAACGATGAAATGAAAAAAATCGTCAAAAGAGCCAGCTCTCTTTTAGAAGCAGAAGCAGATGACGAAGCTGTCGACGAAATAGCAAAACGCGCAAGATTTACACCTCGAACTGCAAACTATTTTCTAAAACGTGCTCGTGACTACGCCCAAGTTCAAAAAGAGCCAATCAAAAAAGAAAACGTAAAAAAAGCCCTTGAGCTTTTAGGTGTCGACGAACTTGGGCTTTTCGATTCTGACAGAAATATTTTAAAAGTTATTATTGAAAAATTTAACGGCGGACCAGTTGGGCTTGGAACTCTTGCCGCTGCAACAAGCGAAGAAGAAGCGACAATAGAAGAAGTTATCGAACCATATTTAATACAACTTGGACTTTTAGAAAGAACGCCACGTGGAAGAACAGCCACAGAAAAAGCTTATCAGCATCTAGGAATTAGGCAGTAGTTGTTAGCTATTAGCCTTTAGCTATTAGCAAAAAACGATATGCAGTCATATAAAGATTTACAAGTTTGGAATAGATCTATAGCCCTTGTTAAAAATATCTATTCCTTAACAAATAAATTTCCTTCTTCAGAACGATTTGGACTCACGAGTCAGATGCAAAGAAGCGCTGTCTCGATTCCATCAAATATCGCTGAGGGTAGACTACGTGTTGGAGAAAAAAGTTTTATTCAATTTCTCCTCATTGCTCTAGGTTCATGCGCAGAATTACAAACGCAGATTATAATTGCAAGAGAGGTGGGATACAGTAAAGAAGTTGAAGTCAGAAAGATTGAGGAAGAAATAGAAGAAATTATGAAAATGATTAGTAGTTTAATAAAGAAGCTAAAGGCCAACAGCTAATAGCTTAAAGCTAAAAATGGGATCAACACATAAAAAATTGGGAAAGATGGCAGACAACAACGAGAAAAAATCGAAAGTTTTTTCGAACTTGGTAAAACTCATTCAAATGGAAGCGAAGAAAGCCGGAGGAAACACAAGCTCTCCAGGACTCAAAGCTGCGATTGAAAAAGCAAAAAAAGAAAACATGCCAAGCGACAACATCGAGCGTGCAATCAAAAAAGCATCTGAAGGTGGCGCAAATCTTGAACCTGTAATGTTCGAAGCCTACGGCCCAGGCGGCATCGGTATCATCATCACTGCTCTGACCGACAACAACAACCGCACCAACCAAGAAATCAAACACATTCTTTCAAAAAATGGCGCTTCGCTCGGAGCACCAGGATCTGTGGCGTGGAATTTCACCAAAAACCCTGAAGGAGAATGGGTGCCAAACAGCACACTCCCTATTGAAGGCGAAGACGCAGAAAAACTCGGCACGATCATCGACGCGCTAGAAGCCCAAGATGATGTACAAAATGTTTATACGAGTGTTGAGTAAAAAATAAATAAAAAATAAAGAAAACCCCGCACTTGGCGGGGTTTCATCTTGCAGGTCTTAGGGATCTACAAGGAGTCTGGTGCCGTGGCCACAGGCACAGTGTCAAACTTTGCGGGAGTTTTAGATTTCCGCAGGTAAGCATTGAACCGATAATTGTTCCGACAACTATCTGCAAAAATACGAACATCAACCTCCATACCACGAGGGTCATAGACGCCTCCGTCGTACACCCTGGTGAAGGTGTTATCGCAGATTATGTCTGCGACCCCATCTCCTGTGGTATCCACAAGAACCATGGGTGCGGTAGAAACGGCACGGTTGAGGTCTTCAACACTCGTGATCACGCCTTTTGTCATGCCGACTTGTTCCATCGAAACATTGTTACAGGCGACAAACACTAACATAGCGAAAACGGTTACCAGGGTCTTCATGTTTATGGGGGTTGGTTTTTGTTTTAAAGAACTGAGCGTTTCCACTCTTTGAAAATTCCACCTCTGTGAAATCCTCAAAAGTGGAGCCCTGTAAAAAACAGGGCTACGCTTTATTATTTTTTCAAATTTCTCAAATAACCTCCGTCTATTGGTATAACCATATTATTAATTACGTTTTGATTTACCAGCCAGAAAATAGATTCGGCAACTTCTTCTGGTTCTAAAACTCGACTTCCTGGAGAATTTTTTAAAACCTGAATAAATTTTTTACCGAAACCCTCTCTTGAAAGACCTGTATCAACCAAGCCAGGAGCAACACAATTAATAAACACGTTTTTGGCTTTTATTTTCATAAAATCATTTTCAAGTTTTTCGTGCACCTGTTTTTCAAACGAATAATCTTTATTCTCAGGAAGAAAAGTATATAGAGATCCCACTGCACAAACATGGCTCACATTATTTGTTTTAAGCAAATCTTTTATTATTTGAACCCCGCCCAGTTTTATTTCTTTATATAGTTTTTTATATTCTTTTGTTTTATCTTTAGAAAAGATTCCAGCACAATGTATTATTTTTGAAATATTATATTTTTCTAGTTTTCTAACCAACTCTTTTCTTTCTTTGTTTTTAGAAATATCGCATTGTATAAATTCAATACTTCCAAATACAGAGGCAAGAGATCCTTTGTTTTCATTTCTACCAACAACAATAACCTCATTATCTTTTGATAGTCTTTTCGCTGTCTGGAATCCGATTCCAGATGTTCCTCCTAAAATTAATATTTTATTATTTTTCATATATTTAATTTATTCCAATCTTTGAAAATTCGAATCACTTCAAATTCTCAAAATTGGAGCCGACGATGTGTCGGCTCAAACTTCTTCATGTACCTCAGATGTCTTTGACACCGAGAAAGCTCATTCCACGCCACCACCCTCCAGCGAACGGGCTGACGTAAAGGCGTCGCGCGTTCTTTTGGAGAATAGCGTATGAAACAAGTGTCACACCAGCTTCTCTGGGTTTCAGCTTGGACACAAGCTCTACCACCGCGCTCTCAAAACCCTTAACAGCGCTGACATCCGCATAAGCCAGAAGCTCTTGCATACTGGAACGCACTGCCTTGGTTTGAAGAAACATAGATGGTATCTTCATGCCACCAACTTCTGAAACTTCAAGGGTTGATCCCAGTGCCACTAGAGCGGTCTTAGACTCAGTGCTATTGGAAACTTCCGCATAAGCCAGAAGCTCCTCAAACTTGGCCGGTCGAAAACCTTCCGATGCCATGTTTTTGATAACCATCTCCGAAGAGATATCGGTATCAAAACCAAAGATCTTTGGGGTCACCGTGTAGCGACTCCGATCGCTAATGAAGAAGTGTTTTGCAACCACTTCAATACGATCAAATCGACCAGCGGCGATCATTTCCTTGATGCCGTGGCTAGTGTCGATTGAAAGCTTGTTCATGGTTGGGGGTTGTTTGTTATGTGAATGAACTTTTCCACTCTTTGAAAAATCAAATTTCTTTAATTTCTCAAAAGTGGGGGCGAAGCTTAGCCTCGCCCACTTTAGGTTGGTCGTCTCACGACGAGCTTCAGTTTCGGGGGACCTTAACTCCCTATAACCAGAGGCTAGACTGTCTGTGACTTTGGCTAGCTTTGTTTGGGTTTTTCCGCTTGCTCCCACCAGCTGTCGTAGCGGTTCGCGTGATCATAGGCTACTATGAGGTAGTTTTGGCCCTCGGTTTCCCGCGCCAAATTTTCAGCTACCTTATAGCCGGCCCAGGTCGTTCGACCGAAAGTCTTGAGCTCGTTCGGGATGCCGGTGTCAAACACTATTGCATCCTTGGGAGGCTCTTGACCTGTGATCTCTCTGTACTCTCTGAGAGTGCCGGAATCCCAGACCAACTTCTCTTCCGCGAGAAGTGGCAGGGAGGCCTCCAAAGCAGGTACATCGAAATGCACTCGGTAGCTCGTACCTGGCAACCTATGCCTTGAGAACTCTTCGCGTTGCGACAGGCTCATACCGAACTCTTCTTCGAAGCGTCCGGGATAAAGCTTGTCGTACACGAAACCACTCTCAAAACTTTCGGTTCCCACAATCTTGACCGAAGGACACAACTCCTTTATCCTGCGACCATATCCGTTCTGGGTGGTCCCATTACCGGATATTGCCACAAAGACATCGGGGGTCACGTTCTCCATGTCGCGCAACGCTTCGTCTACCACGTTGGCACAGGCAGCCATTGCCTCCTCGTTCACCACCGGCACTCCTCCTTGCAGGATCATGCTGTGGTTGAAGAAGAAACAATCCCTGTTTTTCGCAAGGAACTTCCTTGTGAATACAGGCGCGCCATCAACGTAGACCAGAGAGTCTGTAAGGTGCAGTTGTTGTGGAGGAATCCACTCCAAGATTGCACGCTCACGAGCTTTTTCACCACCAGCGGGCATAGCGACTTCGCACACATACCCAAGCTGGGCAGCAAGCGAAGCCATGGCGATACCGGCGCTTCCACTGGTGAAATCGTAGACTCTTTGGCCCGGCTTGATCAAACCCTTCTCCTCGAAGTGTTTAAACAAAGCCAGGTAGATACGGACATAGTGGTTGAAGCCTGGAGCATTTTCACACTCCATCTTCATGAACAGTTTGTTCCCATTCGGGAGCAGATTGTTCATTTCCACCAGTTGCGTATTTGAGGTTTTTACCTCGAGACGGGAGTAGAGTTGGGTGCGTTGAGTGTTCATGGTGGTTCGGGTTATGTGTTAGGCCTAAACACACAACCAAAACCTTTTTTGAAACCAAATCTTTTCGATGAACAACTTTCTGGACATATCATAGCAGGTTTTGTCAAGCTTGTCAAATTAGTTTTTATATTTCATCATAATTTTTCTATAAAAGCATTATAAAATAAGAGTAAAAAAGTGTTGATAAACTCTTTACAACAATTCATGTTTTTGCTATTATTTATTGTATGGAAGATAAATTAAAAGGTCTTGATCTTACAGATAATGAAATAAAAGTATATTTATGTGTTTTGGAAAATACCAAAATAACCCCCGCCCTGGTCGCCAAGAAAACCGGTGTTACTCGCCCTACTGCATACAGTGTCGGTAAATCTTTAGCTGAAAAGGGTTTTATCGAACTGGATGAACTTAGCCCAACACTCTACTTTGTCGCCCTACCCCCAGAAAACATCGAAAAAATTATCAAGAAAGAAAAAATAGAACTCGAGCAAAAGCTAAGCACTGTCCAGTCTCTTATAAGCGAACTTGTTCTGGTCCCGAGGTCAAAAAACTACTCCATCCCAAAAGTAAAGTTTATAGATGAAGTCAACTTTGAAGACTTTATGTATAAACAAGCGCCTGTTTGGAATAAGTCGGGGCTTGAACGAGATGCAACATGGTGGGGCTTTCAAGATCACACACTGCTCGACAAATATCCGGAATGGTTTAAGTGGTATTTCAATTTTTCTGCTGGAAAAATAAAATCAAAACTAATCACAAACCTAGAAGAAAGACCAAAAATGGGAGAAGTTCTTCATGAAGATTATTCTCGAGAGGCTAAGTATTGGGGCGAAGGAAAAATAAATGTTACTCACGCAGTTCTAGGAGACCATGTCATGATTGCCAACACCCAAACAAAACCACATTATGTTGTCGATATTCATGACGCCGTGATAGCCGAAAGTTTACGACAAATCTTCAAGGGTTTTTGGGAAATGTTGCCTTAAATACTTTAATATAATCCAATTATGAAAATCATCAGCATCGATCCTGGATATGAGCGTGTAGGAATTGCGGTTTTGGAGAAAAATCGTGGAGATAGACGCGAGACAGTACTGCACTCAACTTGCTTCAAAACATCTTCAAAACTTCCTCTTACCGAGCGGGTCTTTCTCATTGGAAAAGAAATTGAAGAAACGATTAAAAAATTCTCGCCGGAAGCGCTCGCGATTGAAAAACTCTATTTCGAAAACAATGCAAAAACAGCAATGGGTGTGGCCGAAGCTCGTGGCGCTATTCTCTACGTGGCAAAAAGTTTTGATTTAGAAATTTTTGAATACACCCCACTTCAGATAAAGTCTGCGGTGACTGGTTACGGAAAAGCAACAAAAGACGCAATTCACACAATGGTTCACAAACTTGTTGAGATACCGAAAGAGCTGAAACAAGATGATGAAATCGACGCAATAGCGGTCGGAATCACCTGTTTTGCCTACGAAAGATTTTAATTTACTTGACTTTTTTTCTAAATATTATAAGATATAGGTACAAATGGCTTCGGCCCTCCCTCGAAAGAGGGTAAAAGAAAAACTCAGGCAATTAATTGCCTGAGTTTTTCTTTTAGCTTTACAAAGTCGCCTTCCTTAATGTCCCCAGATTTATATTCAAACCTTTTAGAGTCGATTAATTTTACTTGGGAAAGTATAGCAGTACTGATAAAACCATCTAAATATTTAAAATTAAAGTAGTGAATTCCCTTCTTTTTATTTTTTGTTAGAGGAACAATAAGACAAATTTCATTATTAAATTTTCTGATCACAACTACAGGTCTTAAATATTTTTCACCTCGACCATCTTGCTCAAAACCAACATTTGACCCCAAGGAACAAAACCATATTTCTCTTTCATGAAAGAAAGGTCTTTGTTTTTTATTATGTATAAAAGATTTATTATCTAACCATTTTTTATAGTCTTTATTTTCCATACTATAAACATAACATACTTAAGATTTTAATTTCCACACAAAAACAATAAGCCTATTGCAAAAGAAAATTCTTTCTGATAAAAATATCGTAATTATAATAATAAATTTTTTAGAACATGGGACACGATGATTTAATTGGAGAAGATTTATTTGCGAGTGAACTAGACGACGACCTGATGATGGGCGAGGATTCTATGGAAGACGAAGAACTTGATTTGGATGACGAAGATATGGAAGACGAAGAACTTGATTTGGATGACGAAGATATGGAAGATGACGACTACAGTGGTGGATACAATCCAGACGAGTGGAACTAAAAACAAAACAAAAAGCCGCCTTTGGCGGTTTTTTGTTATTTATGAAAAATCTCTTTTACTTTTCTTGGTGTAAATTTAAAGTTTTCATAATAGTTTGGATCGAAATTTGGTCGAATATGAAAAAATTCATATTCGTGATACCCAGAAAACATATTTTCATTTTCAGCGAAAAATCTATCTGGTATTTCGTGTGGAAGTAACCAATATTTCAAATCAGCGTCTGTTTGAGTAAACACGTGCGGCCTTGTAATAATTTCATGACTGCAAACAACCGAAGATATATTGATCAAGTTCATTCCAATATTATCTTTTTGTTTTTTCATATAGTCTTTGGTCATTCCCATAACTCTCCACCAAGACTGGTGAGCCAGTGGTTTGTGAACATCTGCAATTCCTCCAAATATCACAGAAGCAAATTTTGCTCCAGAATTTATAGAGTTCTTTGAAAGATTTTCAACAAAGAATTTAAATACTCTATGGGAAAGCTCCAAAACCGTATCGTTTATACCATCTCCATCTTTGTCGTTTTCGACGACATGTGACCCAATCTTGTTTATTTCAAAAGGATATAATCCGAGCCCGTGAACATATGTGGCAGATTCAAATTCATTGTAATTTATTTTCTCCGCAAAACTTTTAATGTTTTGTTCTGTTAGATCTCCAAGGTTAGCAATAAAAGTTGCAGGGAAAAATTTATTATTTTCTGGGTTTATAAAACTCGAAACATCTTCTGCTTTACGACTAATGCCACAAATTGCAGTATTTTCTTCTCTGGAATATTTTGCCAAAAAAGCATTTCCAATAGCGCCAGTAATTCCGGTAATAATAACAAGTTTTTCTTTTGTATATTTGTTTTCATTATTTTTATCTATAATTTCCACTCTTTGAAAACTCGAATGGCTTCAAGTTCTCAAAAGTGTAGCCGACGACTGATCGTCGGCTAAGATTTCTTCATGTAGGCTTTTCAGCTTTTAGGTTGTACTTCTCGAACACCCAAAAACTTGGTCTCCGGCTCATATCCAAAATTTGCCGAAAAAAGGCCGACTGATCGCTCAAATCGATATTCACGATAATGTGCGACAAAGGGCAGAGCGTTAACCCTCGTAGATGACCCTAAGGCCACAAGACCAGCTGAATATTCTATGTACAATTTTCTTGAGGTGTACACCACAAGCTCCTCAATCGTCGCCGGACGAAACCTAAGCTTTGTCACGTTCCAATATCTCTCGAACTCGCGCTCTCGATCAAAGATTTTCGTTTCGAGAGTGATCAAACCAGAGCGGTTTGTTGGAAATATGCCACTTAAGAGTCTTTTGTTCACCAAATCATACTCGCCGCCTTCAATCATTTCCGCGAGTGACTTAGAGTAGTCAATGGTGATTGTCTGATATTCCATGGTGGTATGGGTTATGTCCGCTTTCGCAAACTGGTTAGTTTCGAGGTTCGTTTCATGTAAATTAAACCACAAGATTCTATACTTGTCTAAAATAAAGCAATTTTTAGCTATTTTGTAAAAAAGTATTTTACTTTTTGGGTCTTTTCTGCTAAGATTAAAAGGTTGTGGATCTCGAAAAACCTGAGAAAATTGAAGAATTTATTATAAAAATCCTGAAAAATGGCCCTATTTCAGCAGTTTCTTTGATTAAGCAAGTTTCTCTACTCCGACTACGGGCGACCAAGCAAGCTGTCTACGGCGCACTTCGTAAGTTAAAGAAATCTGAAATCATCGTAAGCCACGGCAAAATAGTCTCCCTAAACAGTCTTTGGATAAACAAAATGTCAGACTTTTTCGCTGAAGCGAAACATCACTATTCCCTGTCTCACGTAGAAGCCGAAGGTTTCTTGGCCCTCGAAGATGGAGACAAGATCACATACAACTTCAAAGAGCCCGGTATTGCAGACGCCTTCTGGGGACACGCTTTCGATATTCTCGGAAACGTTATGGAAAAGTCCGATCCAATTTATATCTACAACCCACATGAATGGTTTCTAGTGGCCCGAGAAGAATCTGAAACAGCGCTTTTCAAAAAATTTACCAATGAAAAAAGACAGATTTTGGTTACCGTTTCTGGCAACACAGAAATTGATAAATCGATGAGAAAGTATTTCGACGGAACATATTCACAGTATTATTTATCGCCAGTACATTTATTTAAAAAACCAAACTATTATCTGAACATTTTTGGAGATTACTTAATAGAAGCTTGGATCGATGAAAAAACAAATGAAGAAATAGAGAGGTTTTATAAAACCCATTCAGAACTAAATAAAGAATCTATAAAGTCACTGAAAAATATAATTGCTTCTCAGGGTAAAAATAAAATTTCAATTTCGCGAAACAAAGAAAAAGCCAACAAGTTAAAGAAAATGCTTGGAAGAGATTTTTATATGATCAAAAATCATAGTTTGACATAATCTATATTTTATGATATTAAAAAGCTGAAGCTCGTTATAAACCAAACCCAAGTAAGATGAAAAAAGTAACCGGCTGGATACTTCCAGTACTTGCTTTTATCTTGACTGTGATTTTTGTTCGTTTCGAAACTGGTCATTCCTTCAGAAGAACTACAGTCCGAACTTCGGGCTATACAACACAACAAGGCGATGAACGATGATGGATGGATCACCTTGAAAGCGCGGTCAACGAGTGCCGAAGTATTATCAAGGGAGACACCTTCTTGAAGCAAGATCTGCTTTTGGGAAGATCACGGGATTGAACCAGCTGTTGGTTACACGCATGGCTTTTCCAAGAGTCGAGTTTAACGGTGAAGCAGAAGGAGACAAGGGAAAGCTCACGGGTACGGACAAATACACCCTAAAGCCCTAGAAGAGGTAAATAAATTAGAGTCAGGAGTTGAAACCTTTAAACTACAACGACCTTTGAAAACTCCCTAAAACCTCCAATTCTTCCTTGAAGCCATTCATGACTACAACAATTTGGCACAAAGGGACTAGGGGCCAGATCGAAAAACCCTGGAAACGTTGGAACATACAACAAAAGGGTTCGACACTACTCTTCTTGGCAAGACGGTGTGCACGCTGTTGCACGCTGGCTTTCTCAGAAGAAAAAGCAAAGGGCCGGCACGCAAGCGTGCCGGCCCTTAACTTTTATTTCACAGAAATTTTTACAAAATCTTTTTTACCAAACTTTAGAATTATTTCTTTTTTTATTTCGATATTTTCTTTTATCACTTCGCCTGTCTTCATATCTTTTATTGCAGAGCCTCTTAGTCTTCTTGCAAACTCACTGTTCGATGGAAGAAAATTATTTTTAACCAAAACATCTCCCAGCTTTTCATTCTTCCCCGCCAAAACTTCTCTTATATCATCCGGGATTTCTTTTTTAGAAAAAGTATTTTCCCAAGCGTCTTTTGCTTTTTGTGCTTCTTTTTTTCCGTGATACATTGTCACCACTTCAACACCAAGCTCCATTTTTATATCTTTTGGGTTTTCGCCGCTTGCTAATCTTTTTTTAATTTCAGAAACTTTTTCGAGTGGAACGCGAGTAGTTAGGGTAAAATAATCAATTATATAATCGTCAGACATCGACATTATTTTCCCGAACATATTGTTTGAATCATCAAGGAAATTAATAGTGTTTCCCCAACTTGAACTAGCCTTCCTACCATCAAGACCGTTAATAATCTTGGTCATTATCATATCTTGAGGGTTTTGACCGACTTCTTTTTGCATATCACGGCCAGCCAAAAGGTTAAATTTTTGATCTGTTCCACCAAGTTCAACGTCAGCCTTTATCGCCACAGAATCGTAGCCTTGCATAAGAGGATACAGAACTTCCCGCAAAGAAACACGCTTTCCTTCTTTTAATCTTTTAGCAATATTTTCACGAGAGATAAATTGATTAATTGAAAAAATATTCGCATGTTCGCCCACCTCTTTATATCCGAGCTTTTTCAGCCATTTACTGTTTTGATGGAATTCACATTTTTTCAAATCAATAATTTTTCCAACTTGTTTTTTGTAGTTCTTTAAATTTTCTTTAATTATTTTGTCGGTTAACATTGGTCGTTCTGAGTCTTTGTCAGAAGTGTCGCCAATAATTCCTGTAAAGTCGCCGGCAATAAAAACAACTTTGTGTCCGAGATTTTGAAAATCACGAAGTTTTAAAAGGGGGATGGATCTTCCTAGGTGAAGATTTGGACTTGTTGGATCAGATCCAAATTTTACCCTAAGTTGTTTTCCTGAAAGAAGTTTTTTCTTTAAATTTTCTTTGTCGATAATTTCTTCGACACCCCTGCTTAGAAGTTCGTCTATTAATTTTTCATCTGTAATTATTTTTGCCATATTGGGTAATTTTACCACTTTCGAAGGACTCCGTAAATTATTGCAAAAAATCAAACAAAGGGTAATATATTTTCCACCTTTTCGTCATATTAAAAGATGGCAAAAAGTCTTTTTACTGATAATATTTGATTAAGGCTTTACTAAAGAGGTAACACATCTATTTCATGATCAAAAAAATAAAAAATAAGTTAAAGAAGATTAAAGATATTCGTCCGCCTAGTTTTAAAAAACACAAACATAAAATCGTAAATCTTGGGTTGATTTTTGTTGTTTTTGGAGTTGTCGCAGCCGCTTTCGCTATTATTTGGGTTGCCACACTTCGTGTTCCAGATTTTACTTCTTTTGACGAAAGAAGAGTTGCAAGATCAACAAAAATCTACGACAGAACAGAAGAAGAAATTCTTTTCGATATTCACCAAGATGTAAAAAGAACAGTTATTCCTTTTGAAGAAATGGGTGACGCGATAAAAGACGCAACTCTGGCTATCGAAGATAAAGATTTCTATCAACACAAAGGTGTCCAACCAAAAGCTTTTATTAGAGCTATTGTTGTAAACTTAAAATCTGGAAGCTTTTCTCAAGGTGGTTCAACAATCACACAACAAGTTGTTAAAAACTCTCTTCTAACAAACGAAAAAAGAATTTCAAGAAAACTGAAAGAGTGGTTTTTAGCTTTGAAGCTTGAAAAAGAAATGTCAAAAGATGATATTTTGGCGACATATTTAAATGAAATTCCTTATGGTGGAAACATTTACGGAGTAAAAGAAGCTGCAAACTATTTCTTTAGCAAAGATCCAGCCGACGTAACAATCGCCGAAGCAGCTTATTTGGCAGCTATTCCAAAAGCACCAACATACTATTCTCCGTACGGAAAAAACAAAGAAAAAACAGACGAAAGAAAAGATTTGGTTTTGTCTGAGATGTATAAACAAGGAAGAATAACTGAAGAAGAATATTTGGCAGCCAAAGAAGAAGAAGTTGAATTCCTGCCACAAAGTAGATTTAGTATTAAAGCACCTCACTTTGTTTTCTATGTCAGAGAATATCTTGAACAAAAATACGGCGCAGATGTTGTAGAATCTGGTGGACTAAAAGTTGTAACAACTCTTGATTACGACCTTCAACAAAAAGCTGAACAAGTTGTTTACAAACACGCAAAAGAAAACGAAGAACTTTACAATGCTTCAAATGCAAGCCTTGTCGCAATCAATCCACAAACTGGAGAAATTTTGACAATGGTTGGTTCTCGAAATTATTTCGATGAAGATATCGATGGAAAATTTAATGTCGCAACAGCAAGAAGACAACCGGGTTCATCTTTCAAGCCGTTTATTTATGTAACAGCGATGATGAAAGGATTTACACCGAACTCAATCCTTTTCGACACGCCGACAGAATTCCAAACAACTTGTAGTCCACAAGGTTACGCTGTTAGCGGAAGTCAGGCTGATTGTTACAAACCACAAAACTACGACGATGTTTACAAAGGTCCTGTAACACTAAGACAAGCTTTGGGTGAATCAAGAAACGTTCCAGCGGTAAAACTTCTTTACCTAACAACAATCAACGATGCCCTAAAAACCGCAAAAAATATGGGTATAAAGACACTGAAAGACGCAAATCAGTATGGTCTAACTCTTGTGCTTGGAGGTGGTGAAGTTTCTCTTCTTGATATGACTTCTGCTTACGGAGTTTTTGCAAATGAAGGTGTTCGTGTTGAACCGGTTTCGATTTTAAGAGTTGAAGACGCAAACGGAAATATTCTTGAAGAACACAAAGAGTCGCGTGGGCAAGTTGTTATCGACGCAAATTCTGCTCGAATAATTTCTGATATGTTAAGCGACAACGTAGCTCGTACTCCTCTTTTTGGAGTAAATTCATTCCTTAATTTTGGTGAAAGAGATGTTGCTGGAAAAACAGGAACAACAAACAACAACAAAGACGCATGGATGATGGGATACGCACCGAATTTGGTTGTAGGTGTTTGGTCTGGAAACAATGACAACACACCGATGAAAAAAGGTTCTGCAATCTCTGGAAGACTTTGGCGAGAATTTATGGATTTTGCACTTACAAAAGTTTCGCGAGAAAGTTTTACTCCACCTTTTATAAACGAATCACTTGAACTAAAACCAATACTTCGTGGAAACTGGCTTGGAGGAGAGAGTGTTTTGATTGATTCTGTTTCTGGAAAACTTGCTACAGAATTTACCCCAGAAGAAACTCTAAAAGAAATAACTGTAACAAATGTTCACAACGAACTTCACTGGATCGATAGAACAAATCCAACTGGCCCAAACCCTGTAAACCCAGGCGGAAGACAATATGAAAACTGGGAATATGGAGTTCAAAATTGGTGGAATTTAAACAAAGGAAATTACAATACAGTAAGAGAATCTGACATTCCAACAACATATGACAATGTTCACACAGAAGACAGTCAGCCGCAAATCGAAATAACTTATCCAGAAAGAAATGAATTATACGATCCAAACGAACCAATATTTATCCAACTTGATTACGAAACAGAAAACCCGGTTGATTCATTCGACATCTTTGTAAACAACACTTATTTGGGAAATACAAGAAACGCGCCATTTAACTTCTCTTTCATTCCGTCTTCGATAGATTCGATTCAATCAGTAAACGAACTAAAGGTTATTATTAGAGACAGAGCATACAACAAAAATGAAGCAAGTGTAATGTTTTCGGTGGATATATAATTTAAAACAAAATAGGCAAAACTATTTTATATCTCTAATAGTTTTGCCTATTTTTTGTTTTTGGATTTCTTTAATTATTTCTTTTTTATGAAGTTGTACTTCGGTTCTTATGTAAGGATTTGTTTTTATATACAAAACTTCATTTTTTATCAAGACATCACTTCTTTCAATTTTTATATTAAGTATTTTTTCAAAAACCGAAATAACAACATCTTTTTCCGCAAAATCTTTTGAAAATTGCTTATTAAAACCAGATAATAAATCTTTAATATTCGCCATATTATCTATTCATCGGCATTATCAAATACTTAAAACTCTTGTCGCTATTCCCTTTTACTATTATTGGTCTGTTTGAGCCATTAAAGTTTAAAGAAATTGAATCTTCTGAAATAGACTGAAAACAATCAAGTAAATATTTCAAATTTATATTTATATCAATATCTTTTCCGTTTAAAGAGCCTTCAAGAAGCGTTCTGTTTTCACCAACGTCTTTATTTTCTGAATATATTTCAAGTTTTTTCTCTGAAGGTTTAACAGAAAGCGTTATTTGATTAAATTTATCAGAAAAAATATTTGAAAGCTTTAAAGCATTTTGAAGATCGTCTTTTAGTAAAATAACAGTTGTTTCAAACTCTTTTGGAATAATTTGTCTGTAATCAGGGAAAATTCCGTCAACAAGTCGCGAAGTCAGAAAAAGACCTGAAGATTGGAAAGATATTTGATTTTTATTATATGTGACCTTTATATCGTCATTTAAAGAAGACAAAACCTTTAAAATCTCAAGAATGTTTTTGTATGGCACTAAAATTGAAGAAATATCAGCTTCTTTTTTGTTTTCAATATTTTTTTCCGCCAATCTAAAAGAATCTGTTGAAACAAAATAAATTTTGTTTTCATTTGTATAAAAATACACACTAGAAATTTCAGGTTTAATATCTGACACAGACGAACTGTAATAAACCGCCTTAATACCCTCTAAAAGCTCCGTAGAAGAAATTTCAAAGCTATCACCTTCAACTGCCGGTAAAGTTGGAAAATCTTCTTTAGGAACTGATTTAAGCGTAACAGAACTATTTTTGTTTGAAATAACAAGATTATTATCTTTTTGAGTAAGAGTAATTATTTTATTATTACTCAAGTTTACAATCGAGTTATACAAAACAGATCCAAGTATTGCAATTTCGCCTTCTTTTTCGATATTTGCTGGAATCTCGACTTCTATACCCAAACTTAAGTTTGTCGCCTTAAAGGTCAAAGACTTTCCTTTTGCAGTTATAAGGACAGAATTTAAAACCTCAAGAGTAGAATTTTTACTAACAATCTTTTCAACTTGAGTAACAACTTCTTTAATACTTTCTGCGCTACATTCTAATTTCATATTATTAAATGTTAAGAAGGTTATTTATAAAAGATTATATTTATTAGCCCTGTTGATAGTGTTAATAAACTAAATTAATCGTTGTAAAACTTTGCTTAATAAAAATTTTTATCTGTGTAAAACTTTGCTATAAACTATGAGTATCTTTTCTAAAATAAATTTTTAAAATTAATTTTATTCTTACTTTAGATAATTCACAGAGAGTTATAAACAAATTAAGACACTTATAAACATCTTTATTAACAGTTTTTAATTAAACATTACTCGTATCTGCTCAATCTCTTCTACAAGTTTCGGATCTTCTTTAAGGTCATTTTTAATCTTTAAACACGAGTGAGTAACAGTCGTGTGGTCTTTTCCGCCCAACTTTTGTCCTATAAGAGGATAAGAGACATTGAAATCTTCACGCAATATATACATTATTATCTGACGAGCTTTTACAATTTCCTTTCTTCTTGTTTTTTCGTAAATATTGTCTTCAGTTATATCGTAAAAATCACTAATTGTTTTAACAATATTTTGAACAGACACACTTTTCTTTGGTTTTATGTTGTTTTTTATAAGTTTTTTAACTTCAATCAAAGTTAAATCTCTTTTTTTGAACTGAATTTGGCAAATTATCGTATTTAGTGTTCCTTCAAGTTCTCGAATGCTTCCGCTTATAGAAAGAGCGATATATTCAATAATTTCGTCTGACAAATCAAGGCCGTTTTCCTCTAATTTGGCTTTAATTATAGCTATTTTTGACTCTGCTTCTGGTTCTGTAACGTCAACAATCATCCCAGATCCAAATCTTGAACGAAGTCGGTCTTCAAGCCCTGGAATATAGTTTGGGTGCTTATCTGATGAAAAGATTATTTGCTTGTTGTTTTCATAAAGACTGTTGAAAAGGTGGAAAAGTTCTTCCTGAGTCTTTTCTTTGTTTGAAATAAATTGAACGTCGTCCATTATAAGAACGTCATATTGGCGATATTTTTGTTTAAATTCGTTTGGTTTGTTGTTTTTTAGAGAGTTTACATAGTCAACAGCGAATTTCTCAAGTGGAATATATTGAACATTCTTTCCTGGAAACTTTTCTTTTATAGAATTCCCTATCGCCTGAATTAGGTGAGTCTTTCCAAGTCCTGTTGGGCCGTAAATAAAGAAAGGATTATAGGCTTTTCCCGGGTTTTTAATAATTGCTTGAGCTGCAGCATAGGCTAATTCATTGAAACCACCAACAATAAACGTATTAAAAACATATCGAGGGTTTAAATTATCTCTTTTATCGATATACAAACTACTAAGCGGAAGCTCGTTGTTTATTATTATATTCTGATTTAGATCACTTTCCTTCTTGTTTGGATTGTGTTTGTAAATACTAAACTCAACATTTCTAATATTATTTGAATAGTTCATTAAAACCTTCAAGATAAGTTTTTCGTGCTTGTTTTTTAGCCAATCCTTTACGAATTCGTTCGGAACACCAACATAAGCAGTTCCATTTTCTTGTTTTGTAAGTCTTGTATTTTTAAACCATGTAACAAAGTTAGCTCTCGAAAGATTATTTTCAATCTCATTTAAACAGCTTTCCCAGATTTGTTTGTTATCAATCATGGATATAAAAATTAAAACTAAAGTAAGTTAGAAGTATTATAATCTTTTTGTTAAAAAAAACTTTATAAACAAAAATGTTTATAACATGTGGATAACTACATTATATAAAACAAAAAAACTTTTTTAAAATTTATCACCTATTAACCATTGATTTATTTTTATGTCTAGTATATAATCGCCCTACTTATGTCATTTACATATAAGCCAAAAAAGAAAAAAAGAGCTAGAACTCACGGTTTCCTTGCGAGAACGTCTACGACTAGCGGTAAAAAGGTTCTACAAAGCCGCCGAAGAAAAGGCCGAGCTAAATTGACTGTATCTAAACCTCGATAATATTTATGGCGATTCCTAAGAAAAATAGGATATCTAAAGAATATTTTGAAGAAATAAGCAAAAACGGGAAAGGGCTCTCTTCCCCGTTTTTGTCTATTAAATATCTAAAAAATGACCAAAAAATAAGCCTTTTTGCGACGGTTGTTTCAAAAAAAGGTTTCAAAAGTATCTCCAAAAAGGAATTTGGTAAAAAGAAGAATAAATTCTGTGTTGAATAACAACAAAAACGCCATAAAACGAGGGTTTTTTGTGGTTTTTTATGTAAAACCAGGTGCCCTAGAACGAAGCTTTGATCAAATAAAAGAAGAAACTCTTAATTTGCTTAAAAAATCTGGGTTATTAAAATAAGGAGCGCTGCGACTATATTTAAATAACCCAGCACCTTTTTGAGATTTCATAAAAATCTCAAAAAGGTGCTGGGCCAAAAATACTAAACAATATGAAATACTTACTTATATCTTTAATATGGCTTTATCAAAAGCTTATTTCTCCTATTTTCTATATTTTAGGCGTCAGGTGTCGATTTTACCCAACTTGTTCACAGTATTCTATGGAAGCGTTCCAAAAACATGGATTTTTAAAGGGTTTTTGGCTTTCCATCCGCCGAGTTTCAAGATGTCACCCGTGGGGCGGCTCTGGGGTCGATGAAGTGCCTAAGTAAGCTGCAAGTTAATAGTTTTTTACCTACTTTTTGGTAATGAAAAACTAGGACTAAAAACTTTTATTCAAAACTTTCCAAAAACTTTGAAAATCAGCCATTTTACGTTAAAATCAAGAAATGTTTACTACGATTTTTTACGAACCAATATATAACGCCCTTGTTTTTCTTGTAAACTCTATCCCAGGCGGAGATATCGGTTTGGCTGTTATTTTACTTACTCTTATTATTAAATTTATTCTTCTCCCGCTTCATCGAAAGGCTATTGTTAGTCAAATAAAACTAAAGCAACTCGAACCAAAAATAAACGAAATTAAAGAAAAATATACAGACAAACAAGAACAAGCGGCAAAAACATTTGAATTATACAAACAAGAAAAGATCAATCCCCTTTCTGGTTGTTTGCCAATCCTTATCCAGCTTCCGATAATCTTCGCTTTGTATAAAGTTTTCCTAAACGGTTTTGATTTTTCTTCTGCAGAACACCTTTATTCTTTTATAAAATCTCCAGAATCAGTAAATATTAATTTCCTTGGATTCTTTGATTTAACAGCAAAAAATCTTTTCTTGTCAGTTCTTGCTGGTATAACTCAATTCTTCCAAATCGATTTGGCGGTGAAAAGAAATCCTCAAACGAAAAACGATGGAACAATGCAAGCAAATATTTCAAACATGATGAGCAAACAAATGCGATTCATAATGCCAGTGTTTGTTGGATTTATCTCATATCAAATTTCCGGAGCGATCGCACTTTACTGGTCTGTGAACAACATTTTCACAACAGTTCAAGAAGTTTTGATTAATAAAAAAATGGCGAAAACCAAAAACACTGTACAAGCCGAAATTGTTAATAACCAATAAACATAAGCTTATGGAAACAGAAATCAAAAAAATAATCGAAGAATTTCTAACAAAAACTGGTTTTGATTTTACATCTGTTTCAAGTGAGCTTGATATGGATTCTGGATCTTTTTGGTTTGATATTGAAAGTTCGGACTCAAGATTTCTTATCGGAAAAGATGGTGAAACAATCCAAAGCATAAACTATCTAGTTAGAAGATTTGTTGATAAAAAATACCAAGAAAATTCTCCAAGAGTTACTGTCGATATAAATAAATATCAAAAATCAAAAATAGAAAAAATAAAGACAATAGCTCACATGATGGCAGAAAGAGCAAGGTTTTTCAAAAGTAGTATTGAACTAGAACCAATGAATTCTTTTGAAAGAAGGGTTGTTCACGAATATGTTTCAAATCATTCTGATATATCATCTGAATCCGCTGGATTCGGAAAAAACCGCCATGTTGTTATAAGTTTTGTGAAGTAGTTTTTAAAAATAAAGAAGGCCGAGCAGTGCGTGACTGCTCGGCTTTTATTGTGTTCCATTTCTCCTCTTGGTCACATTCTTTCTTTTTCGCAGTCATGTTCCAGTAAGAAGTACCTAAGAGTCCTGCGAAGTCTGCTGGTGACAAAGAGTGAATAAATCAACCCAAGTGCCAGAGGTAGAATAATAAATGCTATGCAAAGCCTCCCTTCTAAGAATATAGTAGACACGGCTATGCAAATCAAGATGAATCCATCTATAATATATTGACCCATTTTTTTGGCTTGTGATAAACCTTTGACGGATTTCATATACTCTGATTGGTTGATTGTTTTTTCCATGGTTTGTTCAAATTTACTAAATATTAAATAAAAATAATAACTTTGTCAATATTTTATTTTTTATTAGACAACACGCTTTTTCTCTGGTATATTAAAGTTACCGATTAATAATTTAAACAAAGTCAATCTAAGATTTATTCCAGAAAAACCGAAATCCTGTATGTTTTATAAAATTTCTAAAAACAAGATAAGTTTCATAAACATCAAAACCTTTTCTAGGTATATTTTAGAGCGACAAAATCGCTTATGAACACAAGCACAATAATAATTCTGATCGCTTCCCTGCTTATCGGAGGTGCCGCAGGTTATTTTTTGAGAATTGCAATTTCTCTTGGGAAAAAAGGAGGAGTTGAATTTGAAATAAAGCAAAAGATGATCGAAGCCAAGGAAGATGCTCAAAAAATAATTTCTGAAGCAAACGAAAAGGCAGAAGAGAGAATGAAAGAACTAGAACACGAAGAAAAGCAAAGAGAAGAAGATCTTAAAAAAACAGAAGATCGTTTGAATAAAAAAGATGACGCTCTTTTGAAAAAAGAAGATGAACTTGGAAAAGAAGTTGAAAAAGTAAAAACAAAAATTGAAGAAGTTCAAAAAATAAAAGACGAAATTGAAAGTAAAAAAGCTGAACAACAAAAAAAGCTTGAAGAAATTTCAAGACTTTCTGAAGAGGGCGCAAAAGAAATGTTGATCAAGCAGATAGAAGAAAAATACGAAGAGGATTTTCTTGTAAGAATGCAAAAGCTTGAGAACACCGCAACAGAAAAAATTGATCGCCGAGCAAAAGATATTTTGGCAACATCAATTCAAAGAATTGCAAACGATGGTGTTTCTGAGATGATGGCGACAACAGTTAATATTCCTTCAGAAGATATAAAAGGAAAAATTATTGGAAAAGAAGGCCGAAATATAAGGGCTTTTGAAAGAGCTGCCGGTGTTGAACTTATTGTTGATGACACGCCAGGTTCGATAATTGTTTCTTCTTTTGATCCTGTCAGAAGACAAATCGCACGTGTTGCTTTGGAAAATTTGATTATCGACGGAAGAATTCAACCTGCGAAAATCGAAGAAATGATTGCAAAAGCAACAGAAGATATAAACAAAATAATCAAACAAAAAGGAGAAGAAGCTGTGTATGAATGTGGAATATTTAATTTGGACCCTCGTGTTGTGGCTATTGTCGGAAGACTTCACTTCCGAACAAGTTATGGACAAAACGTCTTGTCTCACTCTGTTGAAATGGCACACATTGCTGGGATACTTGCAGAAGAGCTTGGTGCTGATGTTGCTGTAGCAAAAGCTGGTGCGCTGGTTCACGATATCGGAAAAGCTTTGACTCACGAAGTTCAAGGAACTCACGTTGAAATCGGAATGAGAATTTTGCAAAAGTTTGGAACAGATCAAAAAATAATTGATGCGATGAAATCTCACCATGATGAATTCCCTTACGAAACAATCGAAGCACATATTGTTCAAACAGCCGATGCTATTTCTGGCGGACGACCAGGCGCTCGAAGCGATTCTGCTGAAAACTATATTAAACGTCTAACAGAGCTTGAAACTCTTGTTACAAGTTTCGATGGGGTTGATAAAGCTTATGCTATCGCTGCGGGTCGTGAAGTTCGAGTTTTTGTAAATCCTGAAAATGTTACAGATATTGCCGCAAAAGATCTTTCTCGAGATATTGCAATGAAAATAGAAAGCGAACTCAAATATCCAGGAGAAATAAAAGTTGTTGTTATACGTGAAAATAGAATAATAAATTTCGCGCGATAATAGAAAATATGTTGAAAATAAAGGCCGTTTTGCTTTAAAAGCAAAACGGCCTTTATAATTTCCCTAAAAACCCTTGAAAAACAATATCCACAGCCAAAGGCTTTCCTATTTGCCTAGCTATTGCAACGTTTTTTCATTGATATATAATATATATAGGCTTTTGTCGCCATTAAAAATGGCAAGATAGTTTATTATTATTTAGATTATATTAAAGTATGAATAAAGCATCACTTGTTGAAGCAGTACACGAAATGCTTGGAGGAACAAAAACTCAAGCAGAACAAGTAGTAGATGGTATTTTTGACACTATTACAAAATCTCTTAAAAAAGGAGATGAAGTATCTATCTCAGGATTCGGTATTTTCTCAGCTAAAATGAGAGCTGCGAGAACTGCAAGAAATCCAAGAACTGGAGAAACTGTAAAAGTTGCTGCACAAAGAGTTCCAAAATTCCGAGCAGCTAAAGCTCTAAAAGACGCTGTAAAATAATATAATCTTTTCGAAAAGATTAACTTATATAAAGAAAAACCCGGTGTGTGCCGGGTTTTTCTTTTATTCTTCGATTTTATATTCATGTAAAACATAGAGCCTGAATACTATGTATTCAGGCTCTATGTTTTCTGTGCGGGTAGGGAGAATCGAACTCCCGTCCTCTGCTTGGAAGGCAGATATTCTACCACTAAACCATACCCGCAGTTTGTATAAAGCAAGGATATCAAATATTTAAAATATTCTCAATCTTTTATATCCTTGGCCCTTGTGCCTGGGTTCGAACCCGGAGTCGTTCCCCTTTGGGCCAGGAAATCTAAAAATAGATTTCCGAAAATAAGTTCCGTTATGCCCAAAGTCGGGGTGCCGGGATTCGAACCCGGAGTCGCTCGTACCCAAAACGAGAATGTTAGCCGTTACACCACACCCCGACTTTGCTCATAACTTATAAAAACTTATTTTACCCACAGAGAATGTTAGCCGTGGAATACATCCGACCACCGGCGGACCACACCCCTCTAGTATAAATAATCAGGCTTTTTCAATATAGAATGTTAGCCGTGCAGTTTTTAATTCGCACACCAGATCAAAAATACAATAAAAGTATATTACCATACTTTATATTTAAAACAATGCACCCTCAGAAGTTTCTGAGGGTGCGACGATCCTTCCCTTTTCCAACAATACTAAAATCATGTTCATAACCACTAATATCACATATCCTTCTGTAAATTGTCGCCAAAAGTTCTATAATCTGTTCATCTTCTCCTTCTCCGTATTCTGAAAGTAAAAACTCATAGATATTTCTAGGAATATTTGGTGGAACAGATTCTTGGAGTTTTTGGGCCAAATAATCTTGAAGGTTGATCACTTTTCCCATGTGTGTGGTTTTTCAATTTATAAATATATCACAAACCTTTAAAATATAATATTTTCCAATATCTCTACCCTGCCAACCTTCTTATTCAAATCAATATACGCACAAGCCAAATCCATCTGCCAAGGTGTTTCATGGGAAACATGTTTCTCTAATAAATAAAGTTCAATAGTTCTAGACATTTTCTTAAACTTACTAAAAGTCATATTTTCCTCTGGCCTGTAGTATTTTCTTGTTTCATGTGGAACATCTGTATTTTTCTGGGCATCCTTATGTATTTCACGTGAAACACTCTTAACTTCAATAAAATATAGCTTATTTCCCTTTTTAGCTATAATGTCGATCTCCCCACCCTTTCTGGTGTAGTTTCTTTCTAAAATTTTAAACCCAAGAGATAATAACTTTTTACAAGCCAAATTCTCTCCTATTTCCCCAATTTTTTGGGTTTTTGAAGTAAATTTTTTCATAATGTTTCAGGTGAAACACAAAATATCCTTATTTTTATAATACTACGAATGTTTCAGATGAAACAATTATATATGTTTCACGTGAAACATATATAACATAAATAAGGTCATTATTATAAAAAAGCCTTATTTTTCAACGTTTTTAAATTAACTTTCTTTGATTTTATTTTAAAAACCCAATAAAAGACAAAAGTTTTTAACATTATAAACATAGTTATCCACACAACTTTTCTGAATAAGTATTATTTATCAACAAACGTAAAAGTTAATTCTATAAGACAAATAGGAGATTATAAGAAAAATGTCCTTTATAAAGGACATAATTTATATAAGAGACATGTTTGTTTATTCGTGTTTTTTAATAATAAGTAAATGTTTAATAGCCGCACAAATGAAAAACACCCTTTTAGGGTGTTTTTCATTTGTGCGGCTAGGGAGAATCGAACTCCCGACTCATCCTTGGCAAGGACGTATTTTACCACTAAACCATAGCCGCAAGTGAGAAGCAAAATAAGAATATCATATATTCTTATTTTCTTCGAACGCCGCGGCTATATAAGGTTTACGCTTTTATAGCCGCTAATCTTTTTACGAAAACAATGATATCAAAAAATTTTCTTATGCACACCTGATGTTTTGGACTCGGTCACAGGTTTCTAAGCTTTTTCCTCGTAAACTCGAAAAAATCTAAGAACTTTCGACCCCGACTCGGCGACAAGCTTCCGCTTCGCTTCGCTTGTATACCGCCTCCGTCTTTCTAGTCCCTCCGGGTGCGAAAACAATAGCTTTTAAACACTGGCGTATTTAAAAGACTTTGTTTCTGTGCACCCGGAGGGACTCGAACCCCCAATAACGGTTCCGAAGACCGTTGTGATATCCATTTCACCACGGGTGCTAGGTTTTGTCATTATACACGATTTTAGTGTTTTACAAATAGCTTAAAAATCCGAATTACTATAAAATGTTTCTTATGAAACAAAACTTCGAAATTCCAGAAGAGGTTAAAAAGATTACAGAAAAGCTCGAAAGTGAAAATTTTGAAGCTTTTATTGTTGGTGGTTGTGTTCGAGATCTTTTAACAGGGAAGACGCCGAAAGATTGGGACATTACGACAAATGCAAACCCGGAACAAATCCAGACTATTTTCCCGGACTCTTTCTATGAAAATAATTTTGGGACTGTTGGCGTAAAAAATGAAGAATCTGAAAATGAATCTGTTAGAGTTGTTGAAGTTACGCCGTATAGAATTGAGGGCGACTATCAAGACAACAGACATCCAGAAACTGTTTTGTTTAGTCAAAAAATTGAAGATGACCTAAAGAGGCGAGACTTTACGATGAATGCAATAGCTTACTCAATTTCAAAAGACGAGATTGTAGATTTGTATAACGGAAGGGAAGCGATAAAAGACAAGATGATTGTTGCGGTGGGAAATCCAGACGAACGTTTCAAAGAAGATGCTTTGCGTATTTTACGAGCAGTTCGTTTTGCCTCACAACACGGCTTCGCTATTTCTCATGAAACGCTGACGTCAATGACCGAAAATGCCGATCTTATAAAAAATATTTCTTTTGAGAGAATTCGCGATGAGTTTTTCAAAATTATAATGTCTTCAGAATCGATAACCGGAATTGTTCTTGCGAATAAAATTGGAATCTTGAAATATATAATCCCTGAACTTGAAGTTGGTATTGGTGTTGAACAAAACGGAAGTCATATTTACGATGTTTGGGAGCATAACCTAAGAACAATGCAACACGCGTGCGATAAAGATTGGCCACTTCATATAAGAATAGCTGGGCTGATGCACGATATTGGAAAACCGGCGACACGTGAATGGTCAAAAGAAAAAAACGACTACACTTTCTATGGTCATGAAGTTGTTGGTGCTAAGATTGCAAAAAAAGTTTGCGAAAGACTTCGATTTTCTTCTGAACTTACAGAAAAAGTTACAAAGCTTGTAAGATACCATATGTTTTTTGCTGACCCAGAAACAATAACTCATTCGGCTGTTCGTCGCTTGGTTTCTAAGGTTGGAAAAGAAAATGTTTGGGATTTGGTTGATTTGCGAATTTGTGACCGTGTGGGAATGGGTCGTCCAAAAGAAGAACCTTACAGACTTCGTAAATATGAATCAATGATTGAAGAGGTGATGCGTGACCCTGTTTCTGTTGGAATGCTTAAAATAGACGGAAATCGATTTATTGAAATGGGATATAAACCGGGAAGGGAAATGGGCTGGGTTTTGCACGCGCTCTTGGAAGAGGTGTTAGACGACCCAAGTAAAAATACAGAAGAATATCTTGAAGAAAAAACTCGCGAACTTTTTCTTTTACCAAAAGAAAAACTTCAAGAGTTGGGTGAAGCAGGGAAGGATGCAAAAGACGAAGCCGAAGAAGAAGAGATTAAAAAAATTCGTAAAGAGTATAAGGTTAATTAATATAAAAAGAAGAAAGGGCCCCGCGAAGCGGGGCCCTTTCATTACACTCCTAGGAGCGTAATGTGTTCATGAGGTTAATCCTCAGCCTGTTTGATGAACTTGATCTGCTTGGCGACCTGCTGGTCACGTGCGTTCACTTCCACGTTGAACTCCAGTATGTCTCCTACCTTCAGATAGCTGAAATCAACATCGAGAAGGTCATCCCCCAAGAAGAAGACGTTGTTGTTTGGGAAATGGATGAAGCCGAAACCGTTCTTCAGGCTCATCACCGTGCTTTGGTGTCGCGCTTCGAGGTCGAGATCCTCTGATAGGTCTTCCGTGTCGTTCATGCGATCATCTCGCGAAACGAAACAGTCGAGGATCAGCTCATCTTCTTCCTTCAGTCCCTCCT
Organism: Minisyncoccota bacterium; assembly: GCA_041389065.1. Lineage (GTDB taxonomy): Bacteria > Patescibacteriota > Minisyncoccia > Phycocordibacterales > CSBR16-119 > JAUPTX01. Next base: position 91,728 of record JAWKSM010000001.1, on the reverse strand, counting down.
CGATGAGGTCGTGCATGGGTAGCGCATATGTCACCTCGTTCCAGAGGTCGGTGCTGGTGCGAGTGTACTGTGTTTCGCCCGTCTTTGCATCTTCAAACTCGAAGTCCCAGCCGAGCAGCATGGTCTTGCAACCCAGTGCGTGGATCTTTCGCACCAACGGAACATGGTCGCCATCCGAAGCGATGAGCACCACGACGTCGTAGCGCTTCAACATGCAGAGCTCGTAGGTTTCAAGTGCCATCAGCACATCGATACCTTTCTCTTTCTTTTTCCCCATCATATCCTTCAAGGGAAGGTAATGGGTCTGCACGTTGTTGTACATCAGCACATCATCGAACACCCGATCATGGTAGAGTTGGTTGGGTTTCTCATTGGCCTCACGTGCGCTGAAGCGGCCGCGGAAGAAATGCGCATCGATGATATGGCAGAGGTTGGACTTCGTGCCTTCCCGTTCTGCCACCATGTGCCTCACGTAGTCGTGAAGGCCACCGATGTGGATCCGACGCCGATGATCGTGAACATGGTTGTAGTAGTTGCTGACGTGGGTGTAGTAGCTTCCGTCATAGAAAACCCCCACCTTCAAAGCCGGATTCAAAGTCTGTCCCATTGATAATTTGTTTGTAGACGAACTTCAGTGTTCAATCTGTCTAACAATTTAATGAAAAAAATATATTTGTCAAGTATTTTAAAATATTTAAACTATATAAAAAAAGAGCGCCCGGACTGTGTCCGGGCGCTTTGAGGTGAGGTTGTGGTGCTAGGCAGCTTGTGCTTGAACTGGTCGGAATTCTCCATAGATATCTTCGAGCTTGTCTACGAAGATGCGTATCCTATCCACCGGTCCAAAGACAGCACTGCCTTCCTTGTTGAACTCCCTGTACGGCATCATCTTGGCTTCGAAAACTCGGCCCTTAATGATGATGTTGTGGAAGTCATTGAGTCTCAGGTCGCCCAAAAGGGCGACGACCTTTTCCAGTTTGTGGGTGAACAAGCCCACCCTCTTACAGGTGAGATATTTGTTCAAGACATGGAAAGTTCTCATTCCCCATTTCTCGGGTGGGTGAACCTTCACGAGCTTTTTAAGGGCCTCGTCCCTTTTTGGGCCCATGTTCATGTTGAGGATACTCCACAGCTGGTATGCCCTCATGCTGTAGAAGTAAGAAAATTCCAAGAATCCTCTCTTCATCACTGGTTTGGTTTTTGTTGGTGGAACTATTTCCATCAACAATAATACTGAAATAAAAATATTTGTCTAGTTTATATAAAAAGCAACAGACCCCGCCGATATGGCAGGGTCGTTGTGTCCAAGTCGTTCAGAAGGTTACTTCCGGATCTTATCCCGGATGATCATCGCCACAAAGAATGTTAACAGGATTCCACCACCGATTCCCATGTAAAGGGCGTCGTGGTGTTCTCCCAAAAACGATTCTATTGCGCGAGTGTATCCCGCAGTAACTTCTTCGTAATTCATGTTCAAGGTTTCTGTATAAACTGTATCATATAAAAATATATTTGTCAAATAATAAAAAGAAAATGAAAAGGCCCGCCCTGGTGGGGCGGGCCTTCGTGAGGTCTGGTGCCTTATGCGGCAGCAGACTCACAGCTTCGTGCCATGAGATGAAAGATCATCTTTTGGACACCAGTTTTGTTGCTCAGGTGAGGGAACTCACGCGCCTTGTTTTGAACCGCCATTACGAAGTCGGTCTTTTCAGCGCGATGCTTTTTCCCAATGGCGTTACCAAGTGCCATGGTCAGTTGTTGCACGCGCCGATCATTCTGGTGGGTGAACAACTGTAAGAGCTTGTGAGAGATATTCGGGTCGTTTAGTCCGATCCGAAGGCTTACCGGGCGATAGTCGATCATTTGGCAGAAGATCAATTCTGCTTGATCGATCTCGTTCTGGGTTAGCGCCCCCTTCTTGTTGTCAGGGGTGACACCAAGGTTGTACAAGACTGCAAGGCCTTTTGAAAGATTGCTGCTACTCATGGCTATCGGTATTGGTTGTTGTTTTGGAACAGGTTCTTATTTATAATATATCACAAATAGATATATTTGTCAAGCATTAGAAAAACTACAAAATAGCCATAAATTTAGGCACAAATATTATAAGTCCTATGACAGAAGCCGTGACTGAGGCGATGAGAACTGCACCGGCCGCAACATCTTTTGCATATTTTGCGAAGAGATGATATTCCGGTGAAGTTAAATCAATATCAAATTCTATTGCCGTGTTAAATGTTTCAGCCACCAAAACAGCACCAATAGATGAAACAACAAAAAGCCATTCTGTCGTTGAAATTTGAAAAATAAATCCAAAAAATATTGCGACAAGCGCGACGACGATTTCAACCCAAGCATTGTGAGTTGTTTTTAGAAAAATTTTTATACCGCGTCCAGCGTGCTCAAAACTTTGAATTCTTTTTACTGCACTAAATGCTTCTTTTTCATGTTCGATTTTTGTGTTTTTATTTTCCATAAATTTATTTTTTTTAAATATTAATTTCAATAGAAACAGGGCAGTGGTCTGAGCCAAAAAATTCTCCGTGAATTTTTGCAGATTTTATTTTTGGTTTTAAAATCTTTGAAACAAAAAAATAGTCTATACGCCAACCAACGTTTCGTTCACGTGCTTTTGCCATGTATGTCCACCAAGTATAGTGACCGTTTCCTTTTGTAAATATTCGAAACGTGTCGACAAAATTTGAAACAAGTTTGTCTGCGCCTTCGCGTTCTTCTTTTGTGAAGCCGGCATTTTCTGTATTGTCTTTTGGTCTGGCCAAGTCGTCTTCTGTGTGCGCAACATTAAAATCTCCACACAAAATGACGGGTTTTTTCTTTTCTAGATTTTTACAATATGAAAGAAAAACAGGATCCCAAGATTTGTGTCGAAGTTTTAATCTTTCTAAATCTCTTTTTGCGTTCGGGGTGTAGACGTTTACTAAATAAAATTTTGGGAATTCAGCTGTCATAACTCGACCTTCCGACTCTGTGTCGCCAAAAGTATCTTTTAGATTATATTTTTTTGTTATTGTTTTTGGAAAACCAAAATTTACTGAAAGAGGTTTTTGTTTTGAAAAAATTGCTGTTCCGCTGTATCCTTTTCTTTCTGCGGAATTCCAAAATTCGTCGTAGTCTGGTAAATCAACAGGGGATTCGTGTTGCATTGCTTTTGTTTCTTGAAGACAGATTATATCTGGCTTTTCTTTTTTTATAACGGGCATAAAAAATCCTTTTTGATTGATGGCTCTTATTCCGTTTACGTTCCAAGACATTATTTTCATAAGTTAATTATATATTAAATGTGTATAAATAGAATGTTTATGTATTGACAAAATAGTTTAAATATGATATATTATATATAAACCAACCTTGAACTCAACATGTTCACACGAAAACAGTTCATTTCGAGCCGAGAATATGTGTCGAGGCTCATCTGTATCTCTTTATTGATTGCAATTCCGGTGGTGACCGTAGTTGCGATCTTTCTACCTCTTAACCCCTAAGATCATGGTAAAAGAACAGAAAAAGGATCCTCGTGATCTGTTCATCGAGAATGGTGAAAAGCTGATCGGGGTAGGCCTGATCGTCATTTTCTTCATTATCGTAGTTCTGCACGAGGTTCTGAAATGATCCTCGTGACCCCGCCCACTTGAAAGCCCCGCGAACGCGGGGCTCTTTTTTACATTTTTTGTAAGAGCGTGATTACAAAAACTTCGTTGTTTTGTTCCGGGATTACGACATGCTCTTGATTTATAAGTTGAATTCCTTCTCCATATAAATCTACAACTTCTTCGTCTGTAAAAAAGTAATAGGGAACACCTTCGCTTTCATAAAAATTTACTGGAGAATCTTTTGGATTAAAATCCAGAAAATGTTCTGTGTGTTTTGAAAAAGAAACATTTAAAATATGTCCGCCAGGTTTTAAAACTCTCACAACTGAATCTCTGTATCTATCAAAATCTTCTTTTCGTAAATGTTGAGCAAGCCCGAAATCTGTGACAGTTTCGAAAGAATTTTTTTCAAAAGGCATATCAAAAACATCTGCTTGTATAAATTTGAGCCTGTCTTCTTTTTTCTGGAAATAAACTTCTTGATTGCTCGCATCTACAATATTTTGGACGTAGTCTATCCCGGTAACTCTGAAACCTTCATCGGCAAAAATAAAAGGCCAAATTCCTCTACCTGTTCCAATATCTAAAAGTTCGCCACTTTTTGGAATATATGAAAGAAATTCTAAAACTTTTGCTCGGTAGTTTTTGTGAGTCCAAATATCAGAACCTGTTCGATATGCTGTTTCGAAATATTTTTTGCTATTTTCGTAAGACATTATGAAAATATTTTAACATGAAGATTTGCTTCAGTTATCTAAAAGGTGTATAAAAATAATAAGTGTGTTGTTCGTCTCACCTAAAACCTCCCAACATGTTTCCGTAATTATATACCGCCTTCATGTTCGTGCTCACCATTGGTGGGATCATCTTGTCCTTCCGTTGGATGGACAAGAAGTACAAGCCGTCGCTCCACAATTGGTAGGAGTGGGAAGGATTTTTCGAAGGGTCGCCCAAGGGCGACCCTTCACTCGTTCTATTTCCCCTTTCTTTTACTGTGGAAATTTTTATGAATCTCTTTTAGTTGGCTGTCTGTAACGTGTGTATAGATTTGTGTTGTGGCAATATTTGCGTGACCAAGCATCATTTGAACACTTCTTATGTCAGCGCCGTTTTGCAAAAGATCTGTCGCAAAAGAGTGACGAATAACGTGAGGTGTAACTTTTTTTGAAATCCCAGCTTTGATTGCATATTTTTTTACAAGACGTTCTATCGATCTTGGTGTTAGTCTTCCATTTTTTTTGTCGGTTTTGTTTTTACTAAATTGCACGAACATCGCTTCATCAAAATCTTTTCGCGATTTTAAATATTTTCGAATCGAATCTTTTGCTGATTCAGAAAGAAAAACAACTCTGACTTTTTCACCTTTTCCACGAATAGAAAATTCATCTTTTGAAAGATCTAAATCTTTGTTTAAACTTGCAAGCTCAGAAACACGAAGTCCTGTTGAGAAAAAAAGTTCGAGTATTGCTCTGTCTCGAAGAGCAGAAGGAGAGTCTCCTTCGGGCGCGTTTAAAAGTCTGTCCAATTCTTCAACAGAAATCAAATCAAGACTTCGTTGTGATATTTTTGCAAGCTCTATTTTGTCTGGGGTCATTGTGCTTACACCGCGCTTCATCATGTATTTAAGAAAAGTTCGAAGCGCGATTAAGTGATAGTTTTGGGTATTCTTTTTTAGGTTTGACTGAGATTGACCTTTTACTTTTACTCCAAGTTGTCTGTTTAAGAAAATTCGAAATTCTCGAAGTTTGTCTTCGGTAATGTTTTCAATATTTTTAATTTTTGCGAATTCAAAAAATCGACTCAAATATCTGTCGTAGTTTTCGACAGTCTTTAAACTAAGACCTTTTTCAATTTCTAAATATTCTAGAAATTGTGTTTTTGCAGACTTGGTTTCCATTTGTTTTATTTTATCACAAACCAAGCGTCGGAAAATAAAGTTTGACAAAAATAATATATTTGATATAATTCAAATTAATAAATAGTTCTTGCTTTTGTATTGGTCCAATTAACCGTAGTTTGTCAAAGTCTCGTGCCGTATGGTGGTGAAGTTGGAAAAAAGTACTCTAGGGTAGTAAGCTTGTATTTCGTCTAACATTTTCGATGTGTAGATCAATCATCTGGTCTCACAACCTGTGTTTAGTGTAAAGTTCTTGCAGGACAAACTCTTGGTTCATAGATGTTGATGAGCCAGAAGGGAGTTTTGTAAGAATGGATCATGAATCACAAAGGGTCGAAAGTGAGTGGTGGGCCTTTTCCGGTGATGTGTAGCTAACCTTGCAGGACACGAAACGGTGTTCCTGAGGCGCGAAAACCAAAAAGAGGCTTATCTTCTAAACGGAATCGAATCTTACAATTCCCTCAAAGGTCTGCGTACAACGCGGGCCTTTGTAATTATACTTGACAAACACACGTATTATATGCTATACTTTTGTCAGTTTCGTAAGATTATATTTTAATAAAGGGATTTTTTAATTAACTTGCCTTATGACTGGCTACGGCCAGACAATAGGTGAGACTCTTGCGAAATAAAAATTTATATAGTAATATCAGGCCCATGTTAAAAACAGCAAAAAAACAAAAGATAATTAAGAAAGCAGGACTGAGTGAAAAAGACACAGGGTCTTCACATGTTCAAATCGCTTTGCTGTCTGAGGCTATCAAGGAACTTTCTTCTCACTTGAAAACTCATAAAAAAGATAATCACTCACGAAGAGGACTTATCAAAATGGTTTCAAAGAGAAGAAAGCATTTAAAATATCTTGAAAGAACAGATAAAACTGCTTACGATAAAATTGTCTCTGATCTAAAAATCAGCTAAATAAAAACAAAAATCCCGCGAGGGATTTTTGTTTTAAGTGTTACTATATATATGCGAGAGTTTTACTCTTGTGGTTTTTATAAAAATGTTTACTTACTTTTTTCATGATAAAAAAGTAACAAAAAATCTAGATCCACACTTCACACTTAAAAATATTAAATTTTAAACCAAAAAACAAGAAAACTCGGAAAGTCTATACTTTCCTCAAGCAGTTCTTGTTTTTAAGGCAAAATTTAAATTTTCTTAACGATATATTTTAAGCGTCAAGGATTTTATTTTAATAAAATAGTTTAGAATTTTTTAATATGATAATAAAACATAAAGAACAACGTGTTGGTGTTTTTATCGACACACAAAACCTTTATCACAGCGCCAAAAATCTTTTTGGACACAAGGTTAATTTTGCAAAAATAGTTGAAGATTCTCTTGCAGGAAGAAAACTTATTCGTTCAATAGCTTACGTGATAACAAGCGAGGCAGGAGATGAACAGGGGTTTTTTGAAGCACTCCACAAAAATGGAATTGAAACAAGAACAAAAGACCTTCAAGTTTTTATTGGAGGATCTAAAAAGGGTGACTGGGATGTCGGTCTTGCGGTTGACGCAATCACAATGGCGCCGAAGCTCGATGCCGTGATTTTGATTTCTGGTGACGGAGATTTTGTTCCGCTCGTGAATTATTTGCAAACCCATTCTGGAATTCAGGTTGAGGTCGCGTCTTTTGCGCAGTCGTCTTCACAAAGATTGATCGACGCATCGGATGATTTTATGGATTTGTCAAAAAGTCCAGAAAAATATTTGATTGGATTTCGTCCTCGAAAACAAAACAGAAAAAACAAAAACAAACAAACCAAGCAAAATAACGTAACGATCACAAAGGCTGTGCCGAAGTAAAACAAAGACCGCCCGAGAGGGTGGTTTTTGTTTTACTTGACAGCAATATTTATTTAATATAATTTTATTTTAAATCATTAAAGCACTTTAAATATGGAGATCATAAAGATTTACCACTGGGCTATGCCTGTTAATCTGCATGAACAATTTAAAAATGATTGGGGCAGAATAACTAAAAATGTTGCCGTGCCTATGGGGCAGAAAATGGCAACTCTCTTCCAAATGAAAAATGGCGACTTCATAAGTGTTACGAGGTGGCCAGACGAAACATCTTATAATAAGTGGGTTAATTGGATAATGAGTTCAAGTGAGGGTATTTTGTATCATCCATATGAGCAAGAAAGAGGAGAACCTATAATTGTTCTTATTTAATAATAATTATTATACAAACAGAGCGCCATCCACGAAGGGTCGGCGTTCTTGTTTTTCTGGTTAGAAAAACATATACTCAAATTATTAAAAGTTTAGTTGTTTGTTTTTGGGCAAGTAGAGTTGAAGTCTAAAAAATAAGAGATTTCAATCCTAAAGCCTGAAAACAAACTAAATATAAAAATGACAAAAAAGGAATATCCACTCGAAATAGGTGGTAAAAAAATAACAGCTATTTTTTCTGATTTAGTAGAGCAGGCAAATTCTGTGATTATGGCTTGTGGCGAAACTCGTGTTTTGGTGACAGCGGTGATGTCAAAAGAAAAAAGCCAAACAGATTGGTTTAACTTGACTGTGGATTATATCGAGAAGTTTTATGCTTCGGGGAAAATTGGTGGAGGAAGATTTATGAAGCGAGAGGGAAAACCAACAGACGAAGCGATACTGGCTGGGCGTGTTATAGACAGAACACTTCGTCCACTTTTTAATCAACAAATGGAATACGGTGTGCAAATAATCGCGACAGTTTTAGCGATGGATGAATCTGTTGATCCTGGAATTCTAGCGGTGAACGGCGCGTCGCTTGTTTTGTCGACTTCAGAAATTCCTTGGGCTGGACCTGTCGGCGCTGTGCGACTTATCGAAAAATCTGGTGAAATGATTTTTAATCCTTCACAAAAAGTTAGAAGCGAAGGATTTGATTATGATCTTATCGTTTGCGGAAAAGAAAACAAGATAAACATGATCGAAGCTGTTGCGTATCAAACTCCAGAAGACAAGATTTCTCTTGCTTTTGCAAAAGCAGAAGAAGAAATTTCAAAACTTGAATCTTGGCAAAAAGAAATTTGTAAAGAAATTGGAAAAGAGAAAAAAGTTTTAGAGGTGTCAAAAATGTCGGAAGAGTCTTTGGTACTTTTTGAAGAAAAAATCAGACCAGAGTTACGATCTCATGCAATGACAAAAACTCCAGGAAAAGAAAAAATGGAAGAATTGAAAAAGGTTTGGAAAGAACTTTTGAAAGAAAAATTTCCAGAGCAAGAAAGCTTTAAAAAAGAAGTTGATTTTTTTGAAAGCGAGCTTGATGTGCTAATTCACAAAGAAGCTATCGAAAACAATGAACGAGCTGATGGAAGAAAAATGGATGAAGTTAGAAAGCTTTTTGCCGAGGCGGGTGGATTTTCAAAAGCGCTTCATGGTTCCGGGATTTTTTATAGAGGTCAAACTCATATTTTTACAGCCCTTACTTTAGGTGGACCAGAAGATGCTCAGCTTATCGACGGAATGGAAGTCGAAGAAAACAAGCACTTTATGCATCACTACAACTTCCCACCTTTTTCTGTGGGTGAAATGGGTCGTGCTGGTTTTGTGAATCGTCGAGAAGTTGGTCACGGAGCTTTGGCTGAAAAAGCGCTCGAAGTTGTTTTACCAAGCAAATTAGAATTTCCATACACAATACGTTTGGTTTCAGAAGCGATGGCTTCAAATGGTTCGACTTCTCAAGCTTCTATTTGTGCATCGACTTTGGCACTGATGGACGGAGGTGTGCCGATAAAAGCGCCGGTTGCTGGAATTGCAATGGGGCTTATGTATAAAGATGAAAATAATTATAAAATTTTAACTGATATTCAAGGTCCGGAAGATCACTATGGAGATATGGATTTTAAAGTTGCTGGAACAGAAAATGGTTTGACCGCGATTCAGCTTGACGTAAAAGTTCTAGGTGTTTCAAGAAAAATTCTTACAGAAGCAATGATGCAAAGTTTGGATGCTAGAAATAAAATATTAGAAACTATAAAATCTGCTATTTCTTCTCCAAGAGAAAATATTTCTCCTTTTGCGCCGAAAATTGTTGTAGTAAAAATAAATTCTGACAAGATTGGAATGGTTATTGGTTCTGGAGGAAAAACTATAAATGAGATTAGAGAGAAAACACAAACTGAGATTACTATTGAAGATGATGGGACTGTATTTATAACTGGAAAAGCGGATGGACCAGAAGAAGCAAAAAAGATTATTGAAAATATGACACACGAATGGAAGGTGGGCGACGTTTCAAGTGCTGAAATTACTGGGATAAAAGATTTCGGTGCTTTTGCAAAAATGATGAACGGACAAGAAGGAATGATTCACATTTCTGAAATTGCACCTTTCCGAGTGGAGAAAGTTGAAGATGTTTTGAAGGTTGGGCAAGTTGTTCCAGTGAAAGTTATTAAAAATGAAATGGGTAAACCAGGGCTTTCTATTAAAGAGGCGGATAAGGATTTCGTGAAGAATCCGAAAAGTTAGAAGGGGAAAAGGAAACAAAAAAGCGGGGGCGCCGAAGGCGCCCCCGCTTTTCTTATTGACAATAATCTTTTTATAAATAATATATTACGAGTAAGTTCGTTCTATAGTCGTGTAGCTCAGATGGTTAGAGCGTCGGACTCAAGTCCGAAGGTCACGAGTTCGAGTCTCGTTACGACTACGGCTCGAAAGAGTCAAAAGAAGACATAGTTCAGATGGTAGAACACCTGTTTTTTCCACGCAGGAGGTCGGTGGTTCGAGTCCACTTGTCTTCGCGAAGCCCCGCCATGGCGGGGCTTTTCATTTTGTTTTAATAAAAGCGTGGTAAAATATTTTTATGAGTTTGGAAAAGGACAGAGATATTTTAAAAAATGAATTAGAGAAAACAACAGCTTCTCCAGAGTCTTCTCCTTTAAAAGAAAACAAAGAAACTAAAAAAGTTGGTATTGGAATTAGGACATACGCTGCTGATATTGCAGACATAATGCGAAAAGAAAAAGGCTCTGTTATTAAAATTGCTCTTGCTGAGCAAGAAAGAAGGCAGGCTTATAAAGAATCAAAAGATCCAACAAGTACAAAAAATTTAATAGTTATTTTACTTGGCGTTATGTTTATCGTCGCAGGTATTTTAATTTTTGTTTATACGATAATGAATCGAGAAACTCCTGTTCCTGTTGTTGTTCCAGTTGGTTCGCCAAGTTTAATTTATTCAGAAAACCAAACCCAAACCGACATAACAAATCTTACTCGTGGAAATTTGTTCAGCACAATAAACACAACATCGAAAGCTACTTTTGCTGAAAATGAAACAATCACAAATATGATTATTACAAATCAAACTTCTGTTGGAAGATCGATCGTATCTGTAAATATTTTGTTCAATAAGCTTGGTATAAAGGTTCCTGAAAGTGTTATCAACACTTTAACCGGTCAGTTTATGCTTGGTGTTTATAAAGTAGAAGATGAAGGAAATTTATTTTTGATTTTTAAAGTAAGAGATTTTAATCAATCGTTTTCTGCAATGAAAGATTGGGAGGTTTCTATGATAAATGATCTTGTGCGCCTTTTCCAAATCGACCCAAAATCTTTTAGTGGCGATATTTTCTTTAAAGAATTTCAAACAAGCGTTGTCTTTAACAAAGAAGCCAGAAGTTTGTACGACGACGATGGAAATCTTGTTTTTTCATATATTTACTTGGACAGAAATACTGTTTTAATGACTGATCACCCGGCATCGGTGGAAGAAATTGTTAAAAGAATTAATTCACAAAGTATTAGATAAATTGTGATAAAATAATACATATGGATATACAAAAATTAAAAGGAAAACTTTTAGAAGAAAGAGCAAAGCTAGAAGCAGAGTTATCTGACCTTGGTATCATGGATCCAGAAACGGGTGATTGGGGTGCTTATCAAAAAGAAGGTGAAGCAGAAGTTTCTGACAAAAACGACGCGGCAGACTTTGACGAAGATTTTGCTCAAAGAGCCAACACAATTGGTGAGATTGAAAAAAGATATATTGATGTAAAAAATGCTTTGGATAAAATCGAACGAGCCGACGGAAGCTATGGAATTTGCGAAATGTCAGGAGAAAAAATTGAAGAAGACAGACTCGAAGCAAATCCAGCTGCACGAACATGTAAAGATCATATGAATAGTCAAGAATAGAAAAACGCCTTCGGGCGTTTTTCACATATTGTTTTAAATTTGATTTTGAAACTCAAAATCTCTGTTACAATTTTCATATGTCGTTCTCAAGAGTATATTCTGCTCAAGTAAACGTTTTGGATGGGCAGCTCATAACAATAGAAACAGATATTTCAAGAGGTTTGCATAACTTCTCTGTTGTTGGGTTACCGGACAAGGCCGTGGAAGAGGCACGCGACCGCGTGGGTTCTGCGATTAAAAATTCTGGACTAACTTCTCCAAAACAAAGTAATCAAAAAATAGTTGTATCTCTTTCTCCAGCGAGTGTGAAAAAAGAAGGTTCATATTTTGATTTGGCTATAGCTATTGGATATTTACTTTCAAACGAAGAATTGAAATTTAATCCAGATAAAAAAGCTTTTATCGGCGAGCTTTCTTTAAATGGTGAACTAAAACCAGTGAAAGGTATTTTGGCTCTTGTGAAATCTTTAAAAGATCTTGGTTTTAAAGAAATATTTATTCCTTTTGGAAACAGAGAAGAAGCTGCGTTGATAGATGGCGTCGATATTTTTCCTTCAAAAAATTTGGTTGAAGTTATCGACCACTTGAAAGAAGATGTAAATTTCAATATTTCTCCGCAAGAGCTAACAGAAATTAATTTAGATATGCCGACCGCTTACAATGATTTTTCTGATATTCGCGGACAAGAGATTGCAAAAAGAGGTCTGGAGATTGCTGCGGCCGGTGGTCATAATATTGCAATGTATGGGCCGCCTGGAACTGGAAAGACAATGTTGGCTCGCGCTTTTTCTGGAATACTTCCACCGCTTTCAAAAGAAGATATGTTGGAAGTAACCGGAATACACAGTATTGCTGGAATTTTGGAAGGACCCTTGGTCACAAAAACTCCTTTTCGTTCGCCTCACAACACATCGAGCTATGTTTCTGTTATTGGCGGCGGAACTTTTCCAAAACCCGGAGAAGTTACGCTGGCGCATAAAGGAGTTTTGTTTTTAGATGAATTTCCAGAGTTCGATAGACGTGTGATCGAGTCACTTCGTCAACCGCTCGAGGACAGAGTTGTGCATATTTCTCGTTCAAAAGGGACCGCAATTTTTCCAACAAACTTTATTCTGATAGCCGCAATGAATCCACCCCCAGAAAATGCAACAGCAAGCGATATTGTTAGATATAAGAAAAAAATCTCAGGACCAATAATAGACAGAATTGATATGTGGGTCGATGTTCCTAAGATTGACTATGAACTTTTAAGTGCGAAAGATAAAAAAGAAGAAAGTAGTGGTGAGATAATTAAAAGAGTTATAAAAGCTAGAAACAAACAAAAAGAAAGGTTAAAAAATTCAAAAGCAAATACGAATAGTGAAATGTCTGTTCGAGATTTAGAGAAACTTATTTCTTTAAATCAAGAAGTGAAAAGCATTTTAAATTTGTCGGCAGAAAAACTTGGTCTCTCTGCGAGAGCGTATCATCGGATAATAAAACTCGCGAGAACAATAGCTGACTTGGATGACAAAGATGAGATTTTGACTAATCATATTTTAGAGGCTTTGGCTTATCGGCCAAAAGATGAGTATTAGAAATCAAAAGGCCCAAGCCGAAGGCTTGGGCCTTTTGATTTCTACCAAACTGGTGTTTTCATTGGACCTTTCTTTCCTCTGTATTCGATGTGCAAGTGTGGACCTGTTGATCTTCCAGTGTTTCCGACTTCTCCGATCTTTTCTCCTTGTGCGATAACTTGTCCTTGGCTTACGTCTATCTTACTCATGTGAGCGTATAGAACGTTTGCTCGTCCATCGTCAATTATAACCATTCCACCGTATCCTCCGTTCCAATTAAGTGTACTTTTTACAGCTATAACTCTTCCGGCAGATGACGCCACAATAGGAGTTCCTTCTTTTGCTGCAAGGTCTTGGGCCTCGTATGGTCCATGGAAACCTTGGCTTTTTACCGATCCGCGAGGTATTGGGTGAGTGTAAAATCCTGCAGGATAACTTGAGTTTGAACCAGACGATGAAGAAGTTGTTTTTGTAGAAGTGCTTGTTTTTGTATCTGTTGTCTTTGGTTTTTCTTCAATAATAGGTGCTTCAGCGTTTGGAATTATAATCTCTGATCCAACAACAAGTTTTCCATTTTCAATATCGTTAAAAACTGCAATATCGTTTTCGTCACTTTTCCATTTCTTGGCAACACTTGAAAGTGTGTCACCCTTTTCAACCTTGTAAACAGCCCCATCGACTGGAAGAATCAAGATTTCTTGACCAACTTTAAGGTCACTGTCTTTTCTAATATTGTTAAAACCTCGAATTGTGCTAACTTTTACCCCGAACATTTCAGCTATTTGAGAAAGAGTGTCGCCTTCTCGAACAACGTAAGTACTGATTTCATCGTTTGCAGAGCTTGTTATTTTTGCTTTTCCATCGTCTTTACTATCAATCCCAGAAGCCGAAGCAATAAGCGCATTTTCTTCTACTATTATCTCAGCTCCGCCGATCGGACCACCTGTCCCAAGAGAGTTTTCAGTACGTAAAATCTTCAAATTTTGAGAATTTGAATCTTGATTTTTTGATTTGAAAATTTCATCGGCACCAGATTTTGCTATTGGAAGAACAACCAAAGAAAAAGTTAGAGCAAAAGGGATAGAAGCTTTTCCAAGGAAAAGCCAGTTTTTAAGGTTATTTGATGCCCGTCTCGAAAACTTTTTATATTGCGAGGAATCTGGGTCTTGTTGTTGTGTTTTTATAAGCCTTTTGGGTTATTGTTGATTAACTTTATCAGAAAAAACCTTTATTTTTCAACGTTTTATTGGAAAATTGGTTGTCAGAAAATTCATCCAAATCAACACGTAGATAAATGGTATCCTACCCTCGAAAGGTAGTCAATCGATTTGTGGATAAACTGAAATAGGCAGTTTTTGTCAAAATTGTTGTATAATGTTTTTGTTATGGCATCTAAATTAGAAAAGGGGATTCAGCGAAATAGGGGTTTGGCCCAAGAGGTATTCAATGTTAGAAAACAAGAAGATGAAAATACTGAAGATAATGGTCTAGAAAAGGGTAATGCTGGGGGCGTTAATGATTCGGATGTGTCGGGATATTCAGAAATTAAACGTAATAAAGATTTAAAAGAAAAAGCCTACCGCGACTCTGTAACAACAAGCGTTGATAATTTTATTGATGATATTTATCTTCAAAGAAATGGTTTTCCTAAAGAAGATATTGACAAGCTTTCAAAAAAAGAAAAACGAAGACTTGTTGATTCAATATCTGTAGAAAAATTTGATTACTCTCTTTCAGCTCTTGGTTGGGATAACCTTACTTTAAATAAGTTTTCAATAAGTGAAGAAGAGAAAAAGTTTATCCAAAATAATTCAATACCCGTTTCTTCATGGACAAAAGAAGTATCCGCAATGAAGGGTCTTGGTTATAGTTTAAATCAAATTTTTTACGTAATACCAAAACAAGAACGAGAAGAAATTTTTAATAAAAATATTTTTCCAAATGAATGGCTTGCTGAAAGTCGTAAAAAATATTCTAAAGAAAAAGAACCTGTAAATGCTGAAGTGTCTAATGTCGACAAGGGTGAACCAACTGTTATAAAAGAAGATAAAAGTGTTGAAAAATTAGAAATACCTGAAGAAAAACAAGTAAGAGTCTTATCATCAGAAAATATTTCTCGTCGAAAGTATCTTGAGGATAATATAAAAATACTTGAACATGAACTACTCCTAATATCTAAAGACTTAGATCGGGCTGTTGAGGGAGGTGAAAAATCGAAAGTAGAAAGACTTAACCAGTTATTTGATGTAAAAGATAATGAATTAAGAGAATTCAAGAAAGCTTTGAGGAGATTACTTGCGGAAGATAACAGCTCTACTAATAGAATAGATCAAAGTAAATTTGCGCAAGCTGTTCGAGGTGGCGGAGTAAAAACCGCTCCGCCTGTTGAAAGTGGTGTGAATAATCAGGAATCTAAAGAAGGAGGTGAAAAATTACTCTCTCTTTTTGAACTTGGCTATTCTCCAAAAGAGGTTGCAGATATGGATCCTGAAGAGAGGATAGAAATCTATAAAAATCAAATAAGAAAGGTTGGCGAAGAATCTGCCAGTCCGTCTCAATCCGAAATACTAGAAAAAGAATCTGGAGAGAATAAAAAACAATATAGCCTAAAACACAGATATGTTGACCCTGATGGCGTATTGAAAGAAGTGAAATTTCACGGAGATGAAGAAGACGTGAAAAGATTTCTAAATGATGGAACGGTTCCAAATGTTTCCGGCGCCCCATCTTCAGGTGGTGTAGAAAATGTTTTAACTCAAAAAAGAATAGAAAAAATCAAACCAGAAGAAGGTGATTCAGCACCGATATCTCAAGACGCTGCTGTTTTTGAAAAAAATGGACCTGGAAAACCGGGAGAAAATTTGACTGGAAAACTGGGAGAAAGCGCTGATGCCCCAAAGGAAGAATTTGTAAAAGAATTTGGAGATGTTAATTTGTCTCCAAGGATTGCCAAGGGTGTTTTAAATGAAGAATCTAGTCATGAGGGTAGACAACAAAAAATAATTGAATCTGAAAAGAGTGATTTAGCAGTGGAAGGTTTTGTTGACCATCTTCTTGAAAATACACACGGTGGTGTTGTTGATAAAAGTCAAATTTCTAATGAACAATTATTTTTTTATAAGAAAAATAAAGATTTAGTAAAAGCTGAGATTGCAAGAAGACAAAAAGGTGAAGACAAAAAAGAAGAATTTGTTTCAGAAAATAATGTGCCGAGTGTTTCTGATGGCGCAAAAGAATTTTTGAAAAATGAAAGAGCTTCTGCCGAAAAGGGTAGAGAAGAAAAAGTTTTGTTTAATGCTCTTGAAATGGGTTATGAAAATCTCGACAAGGCTCGATTGATTGAGATTGCAAAAGAAAGAGGTATTACTTCCGGTGCTGATAAGCAAATTCTTATAGAAAAAATAATAAAAGATGATCTAGAAAAAGGATCAGAAAGCTTTGGATTTATTGATCAGCAAATAAAGAACAAGCTTTCTGAATATAATATTTCAGAAAAGAAAATGGCGTTTTTTTCTCCAGACTTCTTTTCTCTTTCTACAGAAAAGCAAAGATATTTAATTTCAAAACTAGAACAAAAAATCTATCTGGATGCTGATTTTTCTTCTAAAGATAGAAATGAAGAAGAAATAAAAAAAATGGGCTTTTGGAAAAAACTTGGTGCAACTTTTAATAAAGGGCGAAGACAAGTTTCAATGAGAGATCAGATTATTTTGGATGTAAAAACAAACGGTGCTTCTGGTTATGAAAGCGATATTTCAACTCTAAGTAAATATTTGCTCGATGCACCCGAGATGTCTTACAAGCCAAATGAAAAAGGTAGATTGGTTCCGTATTTCGAATATGTTAATACTGAATCTATAGACAAAAAATTTGAAACACCTAAAAATTTCTTAAACGCATCTGCGAGTCGCTTGGGGGAAGTTCCTTATGAATGGTCTTTACCGAGCGCAACAAGTCGCCAAAAGGAAATGTATTACCAAGCATTTTCAAGTTATACCGGTGCAAAAGAGATATATGTAAAAGCATTAATTGAAGAAGAGGTTCGTAAAAATCCTAAAATTACTGATGTTGAAAAATCTGATATTGAAAGAAAGGCAAGAATTGAAATTTTTGGTGTTGATGCAAAAGTTAAGTTTGGAACTTATATTACCCAAAATCCTGAAATGGAAAAACTTTCAGCTGGTTTTATTGAAAAAGTGTTAGGTGCAAAATCTGATAAGTTTGTTCGAGGTGCTGCATTTTTTGGTGCAGGATATTTAACAAAGTGGCTTGGTAGATCAATGGCTGTGACCGGCGTTGGTCTTGGTGTGTCTGCTGCTGTCGGGGGATTTATGGCTTACAGGAAAAAGAATCTTGAGTATTCAGAAAAAGAATTACGACAAAGATATGGAAAAGAAGTAAGTGATTTGAAACTTAAAAAAGCGGTAAATTCTTCAAATGTTTTTGAAAGACTTGAAAAATTAAATAACTCTTTAGAAAAAGCTGGTGATGAAAAAACTAGGGAAAAGATTCTTGCAACAATAAAAACTAGACTTTTTGTAACAGAAGAAATGATGCGTGATGGAAGGATTAATTTTGGCTCACAAAAAGACCAAGTTCTAAATCAATTCAAACTAACTGAAATGATTTCAAAAGCTTCAATGACTGTTGCAATGAATGGCGGATTTAGTAATGAAAAAACAGAAGAAGAAAAAGTCTTTGATAGATTTAAACAATGGGTAAAAGATTCTGAAATTCAAAAAATTAAAAAGGATGATATTAGAATGGCAGCTCTTAAGGGGGCGGGTGTTGCTGCGCTTGGATTTAGCGCTGGTGCTGGTATTAGGTATCTTCAAGAAAAAGGATACTTTGAAGCTTTGTGGGATTTTGTTAAAGAGGGTGGCGCAGAAGGTCTAGAAAAACTAAAAGAAAGTACTAGATATGTAGGTGGTGTTACTCATGATTATTTTAAAGAAGGTGATAGTGTACTAGCATCGGCAAGTGAATCAGCAACAGAATTAGCAAAAGATTCTGCGCCGATTGAAACTGTGATGGCTGGAAGTCGTGGATTTATTGGAGCTATCGATGATTTACAAGACAAACTCAAACTTCGATTTGGCGCAAATATGCCGGCACAATACCAAGAATTTATGTCAAAAAATCCGCACGTTTTGGCAAAAGAGTGGGGAGTTTACAATCCAGGTGAAGTAAATGAAAGCGCCGCGATAATGAAGGGCGAAGGTCTTTCTATTGATTCAAAGGGAGTTGTAAGATTTGTGGGATTAAACGGAACAGATGAAATGTATGTTCCAAAAGGAGTGGAAGGCGTTTCTCCTGTTGAGTCAGAAAGAAGATTTTTTGACTCAGGAAACACGGCTAAAGTTGAAGCAAATCCTTTAGCGGAAAAAAATCCAAGTCTTGAAACAAGTTCTTTTGCAGAAAATTCTTCATATAGAGGTCCAGCACAAGTAAACGAAGGTTATGTAAGAACAAGACTTGAACCCCCCACACAAGAACCAAAATCTTGGTATGAAAAACCTGTTCCGACTGAGTTTGGAGTTTCGCCTGTTCGCGGTGAATATAAATTCTTAACTTCTCCTGATGGAAAAATAGTTGGAATCGATACTTCAAAAATGATTTCCGATGAAGTTTTGAAGTTTAGAAGAAATCCAGCATCTTTTCTTAATAAAGATCTTTCTGGAACAACACTTCTTGCGAAAACAGATTCTTTTGCAATAAAAACTTTAAGAGACAATGGAAAACTTATCGAAGAGTTTCTTGCAAAGAAAAATGTTTTGGATGCGCCAGCTGGCAACTTAACAGCCGATCAAGCAACTTTCTTAAAAAACGATGTTTATAGATTAGGCCGAGATGTTAGCTTGAAAACAAACGGAGCTTTCAACAGTGGATACAAACCTTCAATAATTGAAAGAATGGGCGGAAAACCTACAACGTACTTCAGTACCGATAATCAAGTAGACCCGAGAATAAATCCAAGTACTGTTTCTACTGAAGAGGCGCCAAGTGTTTCAAAGAATCCAAACATTATAAAAATAGATGATTTGGAAATCGTAAAAACCTCAAATGATTTAATTGACAGAGATAGCGCCGCTTTCAAAAAAGCTGTTGAATTATATGGGAAACCAAAAGTTTCTGGAAACGTTTCAACTTTTGGAGAAAGATATATTGGTTTCTATGAACAAGGAAAGGATCAAAGTACGGTATTAAAAGAGTTGCTTGTTGCTAAAAATCAAAATGAAAAAATATTAGGTAAGCTTGTTGATCAAATTGCGGTTAGGGTAGACGCTACAGGAGAATATAAGATAATGCTGGTTTACGAAAAAGCTCAAAAATAATAAAACAAAAATCTCCCGCTCGGGAGATTTTTGTTTTATGCTATAGTATCTTTCATGGATTACTTAAATTCTCTAAACGAACGTCAAAAAAAAGCTGTTCTTCATACCGAAGGTCCACTTTTGATTGTTGCTGGGGCCGGTGCTGGAAAAACAAAAACCGTAACACACAGAATTATTCACCTTATTCAAAAAGGTGTCTCACCAGAAAATATTTTAGCTGTTACTTTTACAAATAAAGCTGCAAAAGAAATGTCTACAAGAGTTTCTGAAATGATTCCTCGCGGACTTTTGTCGAAACCGATGATCGCAACTTTTCACTCTCTTTCGGTAAAAATTTTGCGCGACAATGCAGAAAGAATTGGCTTAAATCGCCACTTTGTAATTTTGGACGACGCAGATACAAATTCAATTTTCCGAGAAGTTTTAAAAGACTTAAATATTGATCCAAAGCAAAGTCCGGTCAGAATGTTCAAAAGCGTTATTTCAAATCAAAAAAATAATTACACAAGCTTGGAAGAGTTTGGTAAAAATGCAGCTTCGTACGGAGCTCAAGTTATCGCTCGTGTTTGGCAAAAATACGAAGAAAAAAAGACTAAAGAAAAAGGTCTGGATTTTGATGATTTGATTTTAAAAACTGTTCGTTTGTTTGAAGAAAATAAAGATATTTTGGAAAAGTATCAAGAACTTTGGAAATATATTCACGTTGACGAATATCAGGACACAAACACCGTTCAATATCTTTTGACAAAACTTCTCGCAAAAAAGTATAAAAATATTTGCGTGGTTGGTGATTCAGATCAAAATATTTACAGTTGGCGTGGGGCTGATATCACAAATATTTTAAATTTTGAAGAAGATTATCCTGGTGCTGAAGTTGTTTTACTCGAACAAAATTATCGTTCAACAAAAAATATTATTGAAGTTGCAAATAACATTATTAAAAAAAACAAACAACGAAAAGATAAAAATTTGTTTACAGAAAACGAAGATGGTGAGCTCATTTCTGTTTTTGAAGCTTACAATGATAAATACGAAGCTGAATTTGTTGCGGATAAAATAACAGAAATGTTGGACAAAGGAATTGATCCAAATAATATCGCCGTGCTTTATCGGGCGAATTTTCAGTCACGACTTTTTGAAGAATACATGCTTAAATATTCAATCCCATACCAAGTTTTGGGTGTTCGGTTTTTTGATCGAAAAGAAATTAAAGATGTTCTTTCGTATATCAGGGCGAGTTTAAATCCAGATTCACTTTCTGATGTAAAGAGAATAATCAACGAACCAAAAAGAGGTCTGGGAAAAACTACACTCGATAAATTTTTTAGTGGGCAAGAGTCTTCACTTCCGATAAAAACAAAGTTAAAAATAAAAAGTTTTTATGAATCGCTTGAAAAAATAAAAAATTATATTGAAACACACAAGCCTTCGGAATCTGTTGCTTTTGCGATTAAAGAATCTGGCATACAAGATTCTTTGTTAAATTCTGGACTTGAAGAAGATTTGGAAAGACTTGAAAACGTAAAAGAACTTGTGACTTTTGCCACAAAATACGACGAACTTAAAGAAACAGAAGGGATAGAGCTTTTGCTCGAAGAGGCGGCTTTGGCTTCTGATCAAGATTCACTTAGCGAAACAGTAAAGAAAAAGCCCAAAAATGGTGTAAAGCTTATGACGGTTCACGCTTCAAAAGGTCTTGAGTTCGATCATGTTTTTATCGTTGGATTGGAAGACGACCTGTTTCCGCACGGGAAAAAATCAATGAATAAAGATTATAACGAAGAAGAAGAGAGAAGACTTTTCTATGTTGCCGTTACAAGGTCAAAGAAAAAACTTTTCTTGAGCTATGCGACAATTCGAATGGTTTTTGGAAATACTGAAGTTCGTTTTCCGTCAGAATTTTTGGAAGATATTCCAGAAGAATTTGTTCATCGAGAAGAACGCGACAGTAGTGGATTTGGAAACAATATTGTGTATATTTAAGTTACATGAAAGCTAAAAAACACTTAGGGCAAAATTTCTTAAAATCTAACAAAGCTTTGAAAGATATTGTTTCGGCTGCAAAAATATCTGAAAAAGATGTTGTTGTTGAGATTGGTCCAGGGAAGGGCGCGCTGACAGAAAAAATATTGGAGTCGGCTGGAAAAGTTATTGCTATCGAAAAAGACAAAGATTTGATTCCAATCTTGGAAGAAAAGTTTAGTCAAGAAATAAAATCAAAAAAACTTGTTTTGCTGACTGACGATGTTTTAACTTTTGACCTTTCAAATTTACCAAAAGTTTACAAGGTTGTTGCAAACATTCCTTTTTATATAACTGGAGCGATCTTAGAAAAATTTTTAGATTCTTCTCATAAGCCACAAAACATGGCGGTAATAATCCAAAAGGAGGTTGCCGAGAGGATTGTTGCTCGTGACGAAAAAGAAAGTATTCTTTCGATGAGTGTTAGAGTTTTTGGTGAACCAAAATTTATAAGTAAAATACCAGCTAGATATTTTTCTCCAGAGCCTAAAGTAGACTCAGCTATTTTACTTATCGATAATATAAAAAATGATTTATCTAAAAAAGATAAAGAAAAATTCTTTAAATTGGTAAAATCTGGTTTTTCTCAGAAAAGAAAGACTCTTTTGAAAAACTTGTCTCAAAATGGGTTTTCTAAAGAAAAGACTGAAAACGCTTTAAAATCTTTAAATTTGGATGAAAATATAAGAGCTGAAAAGTTGAAAATCTCAGATTGGATGGAAATATTAAAACTTGTCTAATATCCACATAACAAGTTTTTTCTTTGTTATATAATGACAATATGAGAAAAATCATATTTCTTTCTTTTGTCCTGGTTTTTGGTGTCTTTGCCGAAAGCGCTTTTGCGCAAGCTTCTCCACTTATTCCTTTTGGTGGACTAATTACCACGGCTCCCATACCAGGAGCAATTTGCCCAACAGCTCTAGAGCCAACAAGTCCTTTTATAGTTGTTCCATCTGGCGCTACTATTGTTGGACCTTTTGCTGAGGTTCCAGGACCTCAAGCTTTCGGACAAACTGTGCCGGGTGCTTGGATACTTGGTCTATATTTACCAACACCAATACCAGATTGTACTGTCGGTATCCCGCCGGCTGGAACGGTGATGCCTGTTTTTAAGGCGACCATATTTGGAACCTCTGTTCCTATTGATTTACCAGCATAAAATTATGCAAAAATATTTACCAAGTAAACAATTTGTTAGAATAATCTTCCTCGCGGTTTTAGGTGGACTAGTTATTTTTTTTGTTGGTAAAATTATAAATAAAAAAACAGTTTGGAATAATAATTTATCAGAAAAAACTATTGCTTCAAGTCAAAATCAAGATTATTTTTCACAAGACACAGACGGTGACGGTCTTTATGATTGGGAAGAGGCTTTATGGGGAACAAATTCAACATTGAAAGACACAGACGGTGACGGAATAGATGACAAAAAGTATGTTGAAAATAAAAGAAAAACAAGCGATTTTGACGAGTCCTACAAGGCTGATCCGTCAAACGAAACAGAGGCTTTCGCAAAACAATTTTTCACTACTGCATCGGTTTTAAATCAAAACGGGGGTTTTAATCAGGATGCAGTAGATAATGTTTCAAATGGTATAAGTCAATCAATTCAAAATTTTAGTATAAAAGACAAGTATTCTTTAGCTGATCTGAAACTTTCAGGTATATCTGTTTTGCAATACAAAGATAATATTTCACAACTTTTCAACAGTCTGGATGCCCCAGAAGCAAACGAATTAACTCTTATTGCTTATGTTATGCAAGACCCAACAGACAAGGATGCTTTAGCTGAGCTTGGAAGTTATATGTCTTATATAAATAGTTTAATAAATGGCTTGTTGTCAATGAATGTTCCAAATAGTAATGCTGGTCTTCATCTGTCTTATATAAACAATCTATATAAAATGTCAGAGATAGTCCAAAGTGTGGTTTTTATTGAAGATGATCCAGTAAGGGTAATGTCTTATTTGAGTCAATACGATGAATATTCAAGTCGCATCGTAAGCAATATTGATTCTTTTAAAAAATATTTCATAGAATATAGTATATAATTGGGGTAATTATTATGAGTATTAATTTTACATTTAAAAAAATAATTTCATCGCTTCTTTTGTTTTCAGTATTCTTTGTTTCAAGCTTTTCTTTTTATCCACAAAAAGTGAATGCCCAACTTTTTTCTGGGAGTGGCAACGCTAATGCTACTGGAACTGCGGGCGGGATTGCTGCTGTTGCGGCTGGATGTACCGTTACCTATTTTACTAAAAGAAAGGCTGCAAAGGCTGCAGCCGCACTTGCAAGAAAAGGGGAAGAGGCTGCCGTGGATGCAGTTGGAGATGCGGCAGAGCCTTTGGTCGGAATAGACCCAACCAGTATCGTTGATGGTACAACGCCCGCCCCAAAAGTTCCAGTAGTAGATGATGCTCATATCGTAACAACGAAAGTAGAATCAACAAAGATAGATGTAGAAAATACTTTAGGAAATTTTAAAGAAGAATGTTTAGACCTTATAGCCAGATATTTAGCTCTAAAAGCTATCGATAAAATAACATTTATGACTGTCGAGTGGATAAATAGTGGTTTTGATGGTAATCCATTTTATCCAGAAGATAGGCAAAATTTTTTTGAACAAATTGCAAAAGATGAAATCACTGGTTTTACTGGTTGGTTTTCTGTAAACCCTGCAGACTATCCTTTTGGTCGAATTATTTCAGAAACAATTTTGCTTACAGTCCAAAATACTGTGCAAGACAACCTTCGTTTTTCTTTAAATCAAGTTCTTCAGCATGGAAATCAATATGCCACTTATGAAAACTTCCAGGCAAGGTTTAGTGTCGGCGGATGGGCGGGTTATCGAGCTTTTGCTCAGCCAAACAACAATGTTTTTGGAAATTATTTAATGGCAACAAATCACTTGGCTCGTCAAACAGCTGGTACAAATGTAACTGTTGCTGCAAATTTTGCAAAAGAATTACAAGAATCTGGAGGGCTTTTAAATCAAAGAATTTGCCGTGCTTCAGAAACTGGCGAAGATGATTATATAAGTAGAACCGATCCTCTATATATGGGTGATTATAGTGTTCTGTCATCAAACACAGATCCAAATGAGGTTTTTGATTTATTTCCTGAGGCTGTTCAAAATGAGCTTTCTGATGTGACAAGTATAGATGCAAGAAGAGAGATGATTAATTGGTATATTCAAAGAAGTCATTGTGCACAATGGGAGACAGTTACTCCTGGGAGATTTATTGCAGAGCAAACAACTCACGCACTCGGTTCTCATCTTAGAAGTTTAGAGCTGGGTGATGAAGTAAACGAGAACCTCGGACTTATCTTTGATGCCCTTATTGCTCAATTTGCAGAGCGTGGACTTAGATCATTCCAAAGAACAGATGGAAACTATAGTTCTGATCCAAATTCTCCAAACTATAACGCTCTTTGGGCACAAGCAAACGATCCCGATTTTGGTTCAAATTATAGTCAGCCATCAACTCAAGATATTCTTAATGGTGTTTCTGGTGTCGGTGGAACATCGGGAGGGGGTGGTAATGAAAACCTTTTGCAGATTCAACAAAACTATCTTCTTCAAGCTGGAAGCGCTATTGATTCAATCAACACACTAGTAAGAGATATAAGAACCCTTGATTATTGTATTCCTGGACCAAACCCAAGATGGTATGAAAATGGACAAATAAATTTAGAAAATATTGTAGGCGGTGTTTATTCTGGTCAAACAGCAAGTTATTATGCTGATCAAGTTGAAATAATGACAGGAATTAATATTCAAGACTCTGTTGTTCCTGACTACAATCAATTTATTGCTTTTATAAACTATGTTTTTTCAGGTTATAGACAGGCAATGATTTCTGCTTATCCTACTTCTGGTACAATCCCGACCGTTCGACCAATTGCCACAAATCTTTACTCACAAATAACTCAGCTTTCAGATAGGGTTACAGAATTACAAAATCAAATAACCGGAATTGTGTCTGTGATGCCGCAACTTCAACTTATCCAAAGTCAGATGGCTGCACTTACTCCAGAACAACAGGCTGATTCTAGTAGTCCTGAAATGCAAACAATCTCATCTTTATTAAATCAAGTTATTAACCAAGGTGTTTTAGTAAACGAATCACAGCTAAACCAACTTGGGCAAGATATTTTACTATACGAATCTCAGACATTTGCCGCAAACAACTATATAAACCAATGTATTCAAGAAGTTACTTCAGTAAACTATGCTGGACTAAACGAAAGAAT
Organism: Minisyncoccota bacterium; assembly: GCA_041389065.1. Lineage (GTDB taxonomy): Bacteria > Patescibacteriota > Minisyncoccia > Phycocordibacterales > CSBR16-119 > JAUPTX01. The sequence goes on along the minus strand of JAWKSM010000001.1, from coordinate 65,913 downwards.
TCCATATCCATATCCATCGATTTCTCAAAACGCCTCTTTCTCTGCAATTCCAGCACCAAACCAAAACCACTATCTAAGCAACTTAAGTTTTGGTGACGATACAGGACAAATAGACTTGTCAGGATTTAATGGTCAAAATATAACTGTTCCAACAACAAGCACTCAAACATTTGCCAATATTTTGCAATCTCTTTTCTAGGGATTTACACATAAAAAACTCTTTGTTTTTAATAACAATGTTATAATTTTATACAGTAGATTTCATCTGCGTATAATGAAAAAAATAGCAACCGTTATCGCTTTAATATTTGTTGTTTTTTCTGGATATTTTGCCTATCCTGCTACTTTTGTGCATGCGCAAACCACACCATTGAGTGTTAATTCTGATATTGAAAATGCTGTGAATGAAAATTGTGCTACCGCTAATGTATTTTCAGCAAACTGTCTTTTATATGCTTTTTACAATGTTATTCTCGAACCAAGCTTTTTGTTGGTTGGGCTAACCGCTAAAGTCCTAGACTTTTTCTTGGGATATAGCTTGGACTCAAATGCTTATCAAGCTGAATTTATTACAAAAGGTTGGGGGCTGATTAGAGATATTTCAAACATTGCTTTCATTTTTACTCTTTTGTATCTTGCGATAAGGCATATTCTTGGATCGAGCTCTAAAAAGTACATCCCAACTTTAATTATCGTTGCTCTTCTTTTAAACTTCAGTTTGTTTTTTACTAAAATTGTCATAGACGCTGGAAATATTTTGGCTCGAGCTTTTTATGGCAGTATTGTTATTGAAAATGATCAGACTTATGGCGACGTAGAAAATTACAAATCAATAACATTTGGGCTTGTAGATAAAATAAATCCTCAGAAAATTTTAAGTGATGCTGTTTTTCAAAAAGGGGTAAGTAATTTTATTGGTGAATATAATGCACAAACGGGCGGGTTTGCCGGAGAAGTAACCCCGAGCTTTGCTGGAAAAGAAGGTACAATTTTCGGTGTATTTATATTAATGGTCATCGTTAACTTAATACTCGCCTGGACATTCCTTTCAGTTTGTTTGTATTTTGTTGCCAGAGTTATTGGTCTCTGGTTCGCAATGATTTTCTCGCCGATAGCTTTCGTTACTTTAGCTGTTCCAGGAAGTGGTTCAATATTTAAAGATATGAGCTTTGATTCATGGAAGGATAATGTTATAAAGCTTTCTTTTATGGCGCCAGTCTTTATATTTTTCTTGTATCTAACTATTTCTTTCCTAACTATTATTGGCAGTAGTTCAGACCTTCTTCCCGTAGAAGGCGGTGATATTTTTATTAATTTGATGAGGGTTTTTATTCCTTTTATTTTTATAATAACGTTATTACAAATTGCAAAAAGCACAACAGAAAGTATGGCTGGAAAACTTGGCGGAATGGTAAAAGGCATGGTTGGAAAAGCTCTTGGGGTTGTTGGAGGTGCAGCGCTGGGCGCAACTGCTTTTGCGGGGCGGGCTACAGTGGGTAGGGTTGCAAAAGGTGCACTTGAAAGTGGTAGGTTTGAGCAAAGAATTACAGATGCTAAAGGTTTAAATAAGTGGCAACTGATGGTTCAGCGAAATGCACTTAAAAAGGTTAGTGAGAGCAGTTTAGATATTCGGAATGCTTCAAAAGCAAAAGGAATACCAGGTTGGATTTCTCGACAAGCTGGAACTGGTTTAACTTATGGAATGACAGGTTTTGGTGGAGATAAGTTTAATTTTGGTAAAGGCTCTGATCAAAGCCGAAAGAAATATGAAGAAGAAAAAGAGAAACAGAAGATTGAAATGGCAAAAGATTTATCAAATGTTTCTAGTTTTGAGAAAAAAGAGATAGAGAGCAGGAGCAAGGTCTATAAAGAAAAGATTGATAATGAAGAAAAAGAACTTAAAGTTTCCAGAATTGAAGAAGAAAGAATTGATAAAAGACTAAATGAACTAAAAGACCTTGGCCCAGAAGTTAGAACAGAGCAAGAATCTAATGAGATAGTAGAACTTCAAAGTAAGCAGGAAAAAATAAAAGTAAAAATTTCTGAAAAAGAAAAAGCAATAGAAGATATTAAAAACAGTGATGAATTTAAGGGTAAATCAATGAGTGTTGAGGAAGAAAAGAAAAGGCGTAGAGATGAGTACGCAAGAACAGTTGAAGATGGTTGGATAAAAAATGTATTTAATCCGTATAACATTGCAACCGGTAATGCAAAACAGACTGCTGATAAAATAAGGTCAATAAAAGATGAGACTAAAAAAGAAAAAGCAGAAAGGGCTGCTCGAGAATATATGGAAGAGCAACAAAAAGAAAAGAAAGACGAAGACAAGAAAGAAGAAAAACCAAAAGACGAAGATAAGAAAGAAAATAAACAATAAAACATGGATGAAAATCAAAAAAAGTTAATAGAAGAGCAAATGCAAAATATTCCCGAAGAGGTTCGGAATGCTATTAAAGGTTCCGATTGGGAAAGGATTGTGTTTAATATTGGACGTGAACACAAAATGCATATAGACGATATTGACGTGCTTTCTATTGAAACTATTTTGACAATGATTGGCCTCGAACATCCAAAAGATTTCCCTGAAAATGTTCAAAAACGAACAGGATTAAGTGACGACGAACTTGTAAATATTGTTGATGAAATAAATAGCAAACTTTTTTCAAAAATAAGAGATGCGCTGAAGATTCATTATGAAAAAGTTGCGACAGGCGAGATTATGGCCGATGAAGAAAAAGATGAACTTCACCACGCTGGCGTTGATTTGGATGAAAATTACAGGCCGAAAACAGAAAAAAGAAATATTCAAACAATGGTCGACAATAGACCAAAACCAAAACCACCAGTAGAAGAAAAGCCGGTGCCAGAAAATATCCCAACACCAAAACCAGAGCCAAATCCAGAGATTGTCATAGAGAAAAAAGAACCACAAAATGTTCCAGAGCAACAAGTAAAAGATAATGTGATAAAAATTCCAGAAATAAAATTTGATCCTTATCGTGAACCTATTGAATAAAGAAAAAATCCCGTGAGGGATTTTTTCTTTCCACTTACTACTTTTAAAACACTTTACTATAATATAAGTATGAGATTTCAAGTTCCACAATTTATCGAGATTGAAGATAAAATTTTTGGCCCGTTTACTTTTAAGCAGTTCATCTATCTTTTGGGTGGTGCCGGCGGTGGTTATGTTTTTTACAAAGTTCTGCCAATTTTTATTGCAGTTCCTTTGATTATTGCTGTTGTCGGTCTTGCTTTGGCGCTTACTTTTTACAAAGTAAATGGTCGAGATTTTTCTGAAGTTTTACAATCATCTTTTATATATTTTTTTAGAAGTAAGCTTTTTGTTTGGAAACAACGCGCACCTAAAAAAGAAAAAGTTCTTCCAAGTAAAAAATCAGGACCTTCTTTGGATTCAAATTTACCAAAGCTAACAGAAAATAAATTAAAAGACATTTCATGGAGTCTTGATGTTTTGGATATGAACAAAAGACAGAAGTAGTTGTGTGATAGAATATACAAAGTAACCTTATTTACTTATCATGGCATTAAACGCACGTGCATCACAAGAATTTGTACCAATAAAAGAGATTCAAGATGGAATCGTTGTTTTGAAAGATGGTGGATTGCGATCTGTTTTAATGGCGTCTTCTGTAAACATTTCTCTAAAGTCCGAAGATGAACAAAATGCTATTATTATGCAGTTTCAAAATTTCTTAAACACTTTAGATTTTTCTGTTCAAATTTCTATCCAATCAAGAAAATATGACGTTACTTCATATCTTGCAACGCTTGAAGAAAAACTTAAAAATCAAACAGAACCTCTTTTGAAAGTTCAAACACAAGAATACATGCAGTTTATTCAAAATTTTACTGACAATGTAAATATTATGACAAAGCACTTTTTTATTATTGTTCCGTATACTCCCGCAAATCTTGTAACTTCTGGCGGACTTTTGGGAAAAATTTTACCGAGTTCAAATATTGAAAAAGATAAAAAAGCGGAATTCGAAACATATCGTTCACAGCTTGAGCAAAGAGTTTCTCTTGTGCAACAAGGGCTTTCTCGTGTTGGTGTGAGAACCGTAGCTTTAAAAACGGACGAAGAAGTTGAATTGTTTTACAAAGTATTTAATCCAGGCGATGCTGAAGCAAAAGTAAATTTTAGTAAAGAATAATATGGGATTGTTTGATAATTTCTTAAAATCAAATACTAAATCTGGTTCAAAAAAGCGTGAAATAATGCCAGTTTTGCCAAAAGAAATTTATGAAGCTGCGACTCTCGAGCTTCAAGATATTTTAGCGCCATCTGCTTTAAAAGTTTCGCCAAAAAACTTAAATCTTGGAGATAAGATAACAAGAACATATTTTGTTATTTCTTATCCAAGATATCTGTCTGACAACTGGTTCACTCCAATAATCAACTTGGATAAAATTTTTGATGTTGCAATTCATATTCATAACATAAACACAGAAGATATTTTGAAGAAATTTCAAAAGAAGGTTGCCGAAGTTCAAAGTCAGATAAATGTTCGTGAATCAAAAGGTTTGGTTCGTGATCCTGTTTTGGATACTGCGTATCAAGACTTGGAGAGTTTGCGAGACAGCCTTCAACAAGCGCAACAAAAAATGTTCGACGTTGGTTTGTATATAACAATTTATGAAGATTCAGAAAAAGAACTTTCAAAAATAGAAAGCGAAGTAAAATCGATGCTTGAGTCAAAACTTGTCTACATTAAACCAGCACTTTTCCAACAGGATGTTGGTTTTAACAGTGTGATTCCAACAGGAAACGACTTTCTTGCTATTCACCAAAAGCTAAACTCTGAACCACTTTCGAGTCTGTTTCCTTTTGTTTCTTTTGACTTGTCTTCTGACAAAGGAATTCTTTATGGTGTAAACAGACACAATTCATCACTTATAATTTTCGATAGATTTTCTCTTGAAAACTACAACTCTGTTACCTTTGCCAAGTCTGGTTCTGGTAAATCTTATTCAACAAAACTTGAAATTTTGAGAACTCTGATGTTTGACGCAGAAGTTATTGTTATCGACCCAGAACGCGAATACGAATATTTAGCCGAAGCTATTGGCGGAAGATATTTTAATATTTCTCTTTCTTCTGAACACCATATAAATCCTTTTGATTTGCCAATGCCGACAGGTGACGAAACCGCAGAAGATGTTTTGCGAAGTAACACGATTCAGCTTGTTGGACTTTTCCGAATTATGCTCGGCGGACTTACACCAGAAGAAGATGCTCTTATCGACAAAGCGATTACAGAAACGTACGCAATGAAAGATATTTCAGCTGGTTCTGATTTTGCAAATATCGAACCACCGCTTCTTTCTGATTTTGAAATGGTTCTTTCTGGGCTTGAAGGAAGTGAATCTGTGGTTACAAGACTTTTGAAATATACTCAAGGAACATGGAAAAATTTCCTAAACCAGCCAACAAATGTTGATATAAACAGAAAGTTTATTGTTTTCTCTGTTCGAGATATGGAAGACGACCTAAAGCCAGTTGCGATGTATATTATTACTCACTTTATCTGGAACGCTGTTAGAAAAAATCTAAAAAAGCGACTTTTGATTGTGGACGAGGCTTGGTGGATGATGAAATCAGAAGACACCGCAAGTTTTCTTTATTCAATCGCAAAAAGAGGTAGAAAATACTATCTCGGTCTTTCGACTATCACTCAAGACGTGAACGACTTCATTAATTCTCCATACGGAATGCCAATCGTGACAAACTCTTCAATGCAACTTCTTTTGAAGCAGTCCACAAGTTCTGCCGACGCTCTTCAAAAAGTGTTCAATCTTACAGACGAAGAAAAATATCTTCTTTTGGAGTCCGAAGTCGGAGAGGGAATATTCTTTGCTGGACTAAAGCACGTTGCTATTAAAATTATCGCTTCATACACCGAAGATCAAATTATTACTTCCGACCCATCGCAGATTTTGGCCATAAAAAAGGCAAAAGAAGAATATTTGCAAGAAGAAGGTGAATCTGAAAGGGAAGAAATACCAAATATTTCATACGAAAGATCGGAAAAACCAGAAGAAAGTCTGGTTCAAGAAGAGGTTTTTGAAGAAAAACCAGAAAAAGTTGAAGTTTCAGAGTCAAAACCCGAAAAATCATCAAAACAAGAGTCAAAATCAGATGCGGACTTTATGGACGACGAACGAAAAAAGCTCGATTCTGAAATAGAAGAGCTTGAAAAGATGTTCCTAGAACAAGACTAGAATTCACAATATTTAGACGCTTTTTCGAAATCTCTTGCTATAATGTTAGCAATGGATACAGATAAAAAAACAACAGAAGAAACGAATATTACTGGAGGTGAAAAAGATACTCTTCATAACGCCGGAGTAGATTTGTCTTCAGAGGAAAAAGGGGAAACATTTGTAGATATTGATAGTGCGCCACCGGTCGGTGACGATCCAGACCTTAAAAAAATAGGTTTAAATTTTGTTTCAAATGAAAACAAAGAAGATTTGAATTTACTAAAAGAGCAAATGGATAAAAATAATTCTGATGCTTCTATAGGTCAAAATTCACAAGCTCCAAAAACCGACCAGTCTAAAGCACCAGAACCTAAAAAAGAGGAACCTTCAGCAAGCGTGTCTGACCTAGAACAAGAATTTAATCAAACAGTTGGACAAAAGACGAACCAAAAACAACATCTTTAAATGAAAAAGTTACAGGTCTTCGAGGAATGCTTGTAAAAATTCAAGAAAAACTTGGTCTGAAAAAGAAAGAAGTTCAAAAAGAATTAGATGATTTAAAGCATGTTAAAGAAGATATTGCAAAAGGTATTGGTCTGATAAAAGAACTTGAAGAATCGAAAGACAAGATTGAGAAGCAGTTGGGAAAAGTTGAAGCAATTTCAGGAGAAATATCGAATATTGAAAAAGAAGTTGAAGAAGAATTAAATTCATAAAATATTATGAGTACATCTTTGTTAAAGAAATTTATTTTTGTCACTTTTCTTTTTTTAGTTGTACCAAATTTTTCTCACGCTGAGTCTATTGAGCTTCGAGCTTCCTCTCTTTATCCTGCTACCGGCGACAATGTTTCGGTTACAGTTTCTTCTTTTGATATTGATATAAACAATGCTGAAGTTTCTTGGTATAAAGATGGAAAATTCGACAGAAAAGGTGTTGGGATGAAAAGCTATAATTTTTTAATCGGTGAAAATGGCAACACTATTAGAGTGTCTGTAAAAGTAAACAATCAAGTAGTAGGGCAAACTATAAGAATAAATCCTTCTTCTGTCGACGTTTTGTGGGAGGTTGTTGGGGCTTATGAACCACCATTTTATAAAGGAAAAATTACCCCAATAAAGGGTTCAAGTATCAGAGTTGTCGCAATTCCTCAAATTAAAAATGAAAGAGGTTATGTTCTAGATCCAAGCCTTTTTGTCTATGCTTGGCGAAAAGATGGATCAAATGCGCCTGGTCAATCTGGTTATGGAGTAAATAGTTTTGTTTATTCACCTTCGGTTTTGGATAAAGAAAATAGGGTTGAAGTTTCTGCTACAGGTTTTTCAAGATCTCTTGCAAAAAGCGCTTCTATTGCGCCGGCTTCATCAGAACTTCATTTCTATGAAAATAGTCTTGCGTATGGACCACTTTACAACAAAGCAATAAAAGACAATCAAACATTTTCTAAAAAAACTTTAAATATTGTTGCTGAGCCATATTTTATTTTCACTAATAATTTAAATGACCCTTCTTTGAAAACAGAATGGAGGATTAATCGTCGAGTAACACCAACAGAAACAAAAAATAGTATAATTCTTTCAATTGCAAACAACGTAAATAGTATTGATCTTGGTTTTGGTACAGACAACTCAGCACAGCTTTTACAAAAAAACGGAAGAACTCTTCGATTAAATTTTTTAAGCAATGAATAATTTTTTTAAAAAAATAATTTTTGTTTTCACGCTATCTCTCGGCTTTTTTGTATTTTCTGGAGTTAGCGCAGAAGCTTGCGAAATATCATCATTTAACGCAAGACCGCCGGGATGGTTTACTATAAACGAATATAGTGACGAGACTCCTCCATATATTTATTTTGATGTCCAAACACAAAACTGTGATACTCAGGCAGGAAATGTTCTAAATTTTGTAATTCAAAACCTAGACCTAGATCTTATAGGTAATTTAGGGGCACCAGGGATTGAAATATATGATATACAAAATTTCCGTGTGAGAATTAAGCAGGCTGGTTCAACATCTACTCAAGGTGGTTTCGTAAATTTTGAAACAACAAACAGTAATTTTACAATTCCCCTTATTGTTGGAGAAGAGGGTAATCTTGGTTCTTGTGAGTGGTTGGCGGGAGTTGATGATTGCCAGCTTTCATTAAAAATATATAACACAAGTGCTACTGGCAGCCCACAAATTTTTGCTATTGATTCATCTGGATTAAATATTGATTATGAGTGTGACTATTTTTGCGATGAAGATTGGAGACTTGGTTGTCCTCAGGGTGCTGGTGTTGCGCCAAATGTTTTAGACTATGGCGCACCTAATATTTGTTCGACAAACACAGAAACTATTGATATTACAACCCACCCTACTGGCGTTACTGGTACACCAACAAGTGTAATCTCCGACGATTATTCCACCGAGCCGCTTGCTCCGCTTCCAGGATTTACAGGAAACCCAAATTTGGGTCAATGGTTTGAATCACTTTTTACCTTGCTTATTGTAATCGCTGGAATTTTGGCTTTAATAATGATTGTTGTTGGTGGTATAACTTACGTTACATCTGAGTCTTTTGGAGGAAAGGGGAAGGGTAAGGAATATATAATAAACGCGATTATTGGACTTGTTTTAGCTCTGGGTGCTTGGGTCATATTAAATACAATAAACCCAAATCTTGCTGAGGATTTGAATTTGACTATACCAGCAGTTTCTCTAGATGGACCAACAAAAGAGTGGAATAATGGTAATGCTACGCCAGGAACAAATATTGCTCCAACAGCAAGTCTTGGTGGCCAGCCAATACTTCAAGGAATGCCTTGGCCAAGTGACTCTGCTCAAAGAAGTCAGTTGGCTGCAGCAGGCATTACAGTAAATACATCAAACGATTGTTCTCCAACCGCCGGTGGTTCTGGTTGTACTTCTGTTTATTTCGAAGGTCCTGCCTCTGATCTTATTTCTCAAATAATAAACTTCAAAAATTCATGTAATTGTGAGATAGTTATAACCGGTGGAAGTGAGGCGTGGTTACACACAACTCATGGTCCAAATAAAAAAATTGTAGATATGCGGGCGACACAATCTTTAAATTCTTATCTTACATCTTTGCCTGGTGGACCAAATGAAAGTCCTAATTTCCCCAGAGGTGCCACAATAAATATTTCAGGAGTTGGTAGATTTTATGCTGAACCATCTGGGGCTACAAGTAATACTACAAATCAGCATTGGCACATTACCTTTCAATAATTAAAACCATGTCACAAAAACTTTTTAAAATTTTACTTGTATCAGTTCTTGCTATCGGCTTGGTTATTCTTGGCGTTATTCTTGTGCGGGCGAAAAATAAAAAAGATGCGACTCAAATTCAAACAAATATTGAAAACCCGTTTGGAATAGATTCTGACGACACTTCAATCGGTGGAAGCGGGGGAAACAATTCAAATTCTCAGAACAATCAAACAAACGAAGAAGAAAATACAAAAACACCAATTGCTGTCGACTTCGTATCAAATGACGATTCTTCAACTTTGAAAAAGATAAGTGAAGAACCTGTTGCCGGCGCAACTTTTATGTATGTTGAACGTGAGATAAAACTTCCGGAAGAAGTTTCCGCAAATCTTGTAGAGGGTTATGATTTTACAGGATATCCTTCACTTAAATTTGGCGACGATAGAAAAGAAGTTGCTGACATAAAAACAGTTTTGAATAGACAAACTCCTTCACCTTCGCTCACAATAGACAACGCCTTTGATACAAATCTTAAAAATGCTGTTATCGAATTTCAAGAAAAAAATGGACTTACTCCGGATGGGGTTGTTGGAAGCGGAACATACAGAAAATTAAATGAGTTTCAGGGTATTGCACCAAAAACAACAAAAGCTCCAGAAAAAGAAACTGTAGAATTTGTTCGGTTTGTTGATCGCGCAAATGGATATATTTATGACAAAACAACAAAAATTAGTGAGCCTCTTACAAGGATTACTAGTTCTCAGGTTGCAAGAGTTTATGAAGCATATTTTGATAATTCAAAAAGTTCTGTTCTGATGAGATATTTAAAAGATGGAGTTGTTGAAAATATTGTAGCTTCAATCAAAAAACCAGCCATCGAAACTGAAACAGCTCGAAGTTATTCGACCATAGAAACAACGCTTTTGAATAACAAAATTTCTTTTGTTTCGCCGCTTTTAAGTGGTCAAAAAGTTTTCTATCTAACAAAAGAATCTTCTGGATCGGCTGGTTATGTTTATGATTTTAAAACAAAGCAAACAAAAAAAGTTTGGAATTCTAAGTTTTCAGATTTTATTCCACAATGGATAAACGAAAATACAGTTTCTTTGACAACGAGGGCGTCGGGTAAATATCCTGGCAATTCGTATATTTTGGATATAAAGAACAACAGCATGAGAAATATAATCTCAAATGTAAACGGTCTCACTACAAATGTTAGTCCTGATGGGAAAATGGTTATCTATAGTTCATATGAAAACGGATCGCTTAAAACTTTGTTGCTAAATATTGCAACAGGGAAGATATCAGATTTTTCTCCAACAACTCTTCCAGAAAAATGTGTTTGGACAACAGATAGTAAAACAATTTATTGTGGCGCCCCGGGCGCGATGCCGCTCTCTCTTTTCCCTGATGATTGGTACAAAGGAGAAACTTTGTTTAGAGACATGCTTTGGAAAGTTGACGCAACAACAAATACTGCAAAAATTATTTTAGATACTGCAAAGACCGCAAATCAGTTAGACATGACAAATCCAATGGTAAATCAAAAAGAAGATTACTTTATATTTACTAACAAACACGACTTAAATCTTTACGGGATTGATTTGAGCAAGTTGTAGGGAATAAAAAGAGGCGGGGCGCGAAGCGCCCCGCCGCGTTTTATTTAATTATTTCTTAGATTTTGGTTTTTCCATTATTTTGTCCACGATTCCGTATTTTAGAGCGTCTTTTGCATCCATCCAATAATCTCGGTCTCCATCTTTTTCAACTTTTTCTATTTTCTGACCAGTATTTTCTGCCAAAATTCTATTAAGTTTTGCTTTTGTTTTTATAATTCTTTCCGCAGTAATAGCAATATCAGAAGCTTGACCTTCAACTCCACCTAATGGTTGGTGAATCATAACCTCGGCGTTTGGCAGTATAAATCTTTTACCTTTTGCACCAGCTGAAAGAATTACTGCGCCCATTGAAGCTGCCATCCCGACACACACAGTCGCCACATCTGGTTTTATGTGATTCATTGTGTCTATTATTGCAAGACCATCCTTTACGTTTCCTCCTGGTGAGTTTATATAAAGATAAATATCTTTTTTAGGATCTTCTGACTCTAAAAAAAGAAGCTGTGCAATTACATTACTCGATGAATTTTCTTCAACTCCCATTCCAAGAAAGACGATTCTCTCCTTTAGAAGGCGAGAATAAATATCGTATGCTCGTTCGCCGTTATGTGTTTTTTCGATTACTGTTGGTATTAACATGGTATTTAAAATATGTTGATAAATAATGGTTTTATACGTTTTTGACTATACCATAAAATAAAATGCTTGACAAGTTTTTATAATATGCTATACTTCCTCCCAGAGTCGGGCTCAAACAATCCGACGCAACAAATCCCTTCATACCATGAAGATGCACATTGGAATCATGGCACTGATCGCCGGCTTGGCGTTCAGTGTCAAACCCGCCTTCTCGGCACCCGACACGGGGCCGAAGGTGGACAACATCGAAGTAGTCGACAACAGCAGCGCATCGGCCGACCAGATCATGCCCGAGCAAGGGATCTTCCTGGCCAGCATCACCAACAAGTATTGCAGCGCATTCGCGCAAGTCAGCGGCCAGGAGACCGTGGTGCACCGATCCGATCATACGGTCGGCAACACCGGTTTCGCCTCGAGCGACCACACGAAGAACTTCAATATGTGTACGAACCTGGACCTGAACTTCGACAAGTTGGTGAACGTGAGCAGCGGCCGCATGGTGGTGCTGGAGCCTGAACGATCGTGCAGCTGCATGATCATGAACGGCGACAACAGCTTCAACCATGTGAACGTGAGCACCGCGGCCGCCCTGCATTCGCACCGGATGGTGTGGGTGATGGTGCGCCCTGGCTGGACGCTTACGCTGCTGTGTTGAAGAAGTTCATCGTCTCGTGGCGAACGATGAGCTAAACCACGCCACGTGCCTGGGTCGGAATGAAAATCCGTAACCTAAGGAACCACACTTGGCATAGCCACAAAAAGGAGTAAACCAAGCTCCTTGCACCATGGGTGCAGAACTAAAAGGGCGACCCTCACCGGGGTCGCCCTTATTCTTTTTAATTAAAATCCCTTGACGCTTAAAATATATCGTCCGAAAATTTATTTAATTTGCTTTAGAAAGTGATGCTGTTTGAGCCCGAAAAAGAAGTGTATAGACACTTCTTTTTCGGGCGAGTTCATCACTTTCTTAGCCAAAATTGAATAAATTTTAGATATATTTTTCTGCGTCTTGAACTTTTGTTTCTTTTCCTTCAAGGGAAAAGAAAGATGGTATTTTAAGTGTGAAGTGTGGGTCTAGATTTTTTGTTACTTTTTTATCATGAAAAAAGTAAGGAGATATTTTAAGGAAAAACAAAAGGAGATTTTTATGAAAAAAGTAAATTAATACTTTTAAAGAAAAATCAAAAAAGCCCTTTCGGGCTTTCTGATATAAAACTATTTTTGATTCTCCAAAAACAAAAACACCTCTTCATTTATCAGCACACTTTCTACATACATCCTAACGCTGTTTTCATCAGCATCTTTATAAGCATCCATTACTTTTTTAATCTCTTCTTTTACTTTTTCTGCGTCTGGCTTGATATTTTCTTTAACTGCAATTTCTCCAACAATCATTTGAATCTTTGCTCTTTTTTCTGCGTCACCTCTGAAATCTTTTCGCATCTCTTCTTCATTTTTCCCAAGACTTTTTAGATAATCTTCGTATTTCAATCCCATTCTTTCGACATCACTTTTCATTCGGGCAACAATTTTCTCAATTTCACTATTTATCAAAATTTCTGGAACATCAATTTTTGTTTCTTGTTCGATTTTCTCAATCAAAGCTAGTCGATTTTTTTCTTTCAATCTAAATTCTTTATCTTTTAAAATATCGGCTCTAACTTTTTTCTCAAAGTCTGCCATGTCTTCAAAGTTTCCAAGAGTTTTCAAATATTCCAAATCAAGCTCTGGCAAATCTTCGTCTTTTGTTTCCGGATGATCGTGTCCTTTTACATCAGGATTTGCTTTGTGAAAATCATCGTGAGCTTTTGCTCTTTTAATTTGTTTTATAAATCCTTCGTATTCTTCGTCTTTAACTTCTGCAGTTTCAGAATTTTTGTTCAAATCTTTTGCAAGATTTTTGTAGTCAGGAAGATTAATTTCTGGAATAACTGCAGTTAAAATAGTAAAACCAAGAGGATTTCCTTTTGCTAATTTTGTGATACTGATTTGCGGATATCCAATAGCGTCAATTTTGTTTTCTGTAACAATTTGCGGATATGCCTTTGAAAGAGTTATTTGCGCCATTTCTTCAAGGATAATCTGATCTCCCAATTTTTTGATTGCCATTTCTTTTGGAACTTTTCCTTTTCGGAAGCCATCAACTTCAACATGCGAAGAAAGTTTTTCTATTGCTTCTTCTCGAGAAGCCTCAAAATCAGAAGTATCAACTTCTCCTTTGATTTCGATTATAGACTTGTCTTTTTTGTTTATTTCTAGGTTTTGTATTTTCATCTGACTTTTAAATTAAGTGAATATATCTGTATATTACTTATATGTAGTTTTTTGTCCAATAAAAAGAAAAATCGCCGACTGTGTCGGCGATTTTTCTTTTTACACATCTAGATCTTCTGAATTCATGTCTTCAAAATTTGTATCAAGATTTTCAACTTCTGTTTCAAGACTTGTGCTCGATTCGACAGAAGTATTTTCTTCTTGAGTCATACTTTGGTTTTCTTCCATGGTTTGGCTTGCTTCTTGTTCTGTGTTATTTGTCGGAACTTCTTCTTTATTTTTGAAATAGTATAAAGCTATTCCCAAAATAATAATTATCACCAAAACAACTCCAAATTTTCCGCCTTTTTTCTCTTGTTCCATTTTATTTTTAGTTTACTGAAGTATTAATTTCTACAGATGTTTCGACTTCCATCTTTGCTTTTATCGCAGCTCTTAGTTCTTTGAAAGATTCTTTTAGTGCGTTGTGAGATGCTTTAATATTTGTTTTTAGATCTTCAACCAACTTTTTAACTTCTTCTTTTTTTGCAGCTCTTTCTTCTTCAGAATATTTTTCATTTAATATTGACTGAAGTTTTGACACGTCTGCTTCAATTTTTGCCATAAAAGAAATTGATTCTTCAAGTTTTGCTTCTGCAAGAGTTGTATCTACGCCAGCCTTTGCTTCTTCTTCTAATTTAACATCCATTCTTGATTGAAATTCTGCTAGTTTTTTTTGTGCGTATTCAAATCTTGCAACAAACTTTCCTCGAAATTCATTTCTTAACATATTTCGAGTTTCAGAACTTGCGTTCATAAATGCTTCTCTAGCTTTCATAAATTCTCCTCTTTCATCTTTGTTGTTTTCTTGAAACAATCTTTTTTGTAGATCTAATTTTCTTAAATCTATTTTACTTTCTGATGACGATTCTACCTTTACTTTTGATTCTGCTCTTACTCCAATTTCAGCATTTCCTTGTGAAGGGAATAATCCAAAAAATAGAGCAATAACTATTAAATATTTATATTTTTTCATTGTTTTTTGTCTTAATCTGATAATATTCAAATTGTATAATTTTTCTGTTTTTTGGTAAAGAGAAAGGACGGCGCGCTTCGCGCGCCGTCCTTTCTTATTACTTCCCAAATTTTTCGTTATAAATCTCGATTGATTTAAGTACAGCTTCCATTGCTTCTTTCTTTCCAGAGATTTTCGGGATTTTCACAATATCTTTTTGCCCCTTCTTTAATTCTTTGTATGTTTCAAAGAAGTGAACAAATTCTTTTACCATGTGTTTGTTCAAATCTCCCAAATCATGTGTATCGTCCCATCTTTTATCATCTACTGGAACTGCAATAATTTTATAGTCAGATTCGCCATCGTCTATCATTTCCATAACAGCCACAGGTCTTGATTTCACAAGTATTCCTGGATGCAGTGGGAAAGTCGTTAAAACAACAACATCAAGCGGATCACCATCTTCCCAAAGTGTTTGCGGAACAAATCCATAATCAAAAGGGTAGGGTGCAGAGCTGTAGTTTGCTCGATCAAGGCTAATCAATCCAGTTTCTTTATCAATCTCATATTTGTTCGGTGAATTTTTCGGTATTTCGATAATTACATTTATTGCTTCTGGAATATTTTCACCTTTTGATACTTCGTGCCAAAGATTCATATATTAATTAAGTTAAAAATAATATTATTCTTCTTCACCTGATTCATTTTCTTCTTCAACACCTTCTACTTCTGGGGCTTCTTCTGCCTCTCCTCCTTTAATATCAATTTTCCATCCAGTTAGCTTTGCAGCAAGTCGTACATTTTGTCCACCTTTTCCAATAGCCAATGAAAGCTGATCATTTGCAACTTCAATCTCTGCAACTTTTTCTTCAACACCTTCTTCGTTTTTCTTCGTAGTTGTCTTAATAGAAAGTATTTTCGCAGGAGATATTGCAGATGCAACAAATTCTTCAGGATTTTCACTCCAAGGAATAATATCGATTTTTTCTCCTCCAAGTTCGTTCATTACTGTCGTAACTCTTACACCTCTTTGTCCAACACATGCTCCAATCGGGTCTACGTTGCTATCGTGTGAAAAAACAGCAATCTTTGATCTTGCTCCAGCTTCTCGCGCAATACTTCTTATTTCCACAATTCCGTTTGCGATTTCTGGCGCTTCAACTTCAAATAGTCTTTCAATGAATTTAGGATGTGTTCTCGAAAGGAAAAGATTAATTCCTCTGTGACCTTCTTCAACCTTTGTTAGATATGCTTTAATTCTTTGTCCTGTAACAAATCGTTCTCCGAAAATTTGTTCTTCTCGTGGGATTATTCCTGTCGCTTTATTGAAATCAACAAAAACAATACCTCGTTCTACTTTTTGAACGATTCCATTTACAATTTCTCCTTCTTGATCACCATATTCTTCCATTACAGCTCCTCGCTCAGCTTCTCTGATTCTTTG
This sequence comes from Minisyncoccota bacterium, assembly GCA_041389065.1. Classification (GTDB taxonomy): domain Bacteria; phylum Patescibacteriota; class Minisyncoccia; order Phycocordibacterales; family CSBR16-119; genus JAUPTX01. The sequence continues at coordinate 49,502 of JAWKSM010000001.1, read as the reverse complement.
GATAATAACTTGTTTTGCTGTTTGCGCTGCAACACGACCAAAATCATCCTTCATTTCAAGAGGGAATATAATTTCTTCGTCTAGTTTTGCATCAGTTTTAATTTTCTTCGCATCAGCTAAAAGAATGTGTTTTTCAGGATTGAAAACTGGTTTTACATCTTCTTCGAGATTTTCTGTGTTTTCTTCCAAGAAGTCTTCAATATTTTCATCTTCTTCAAGAAATCGAACAGTCGATTCGTCCACAACGATTTTAACTTGATAAAATTCTGTTGCACCAGAATCAAGATCGAGCTTTACTCGAACTATTTGACCTTTCTTTCCATAGTCTTTTTTATATGCGGCAGCCAAAGATTGTTCAATCGCATCAACGATTTTCTCCTTTGGTATTTTCTTTTCTTCTTCTAGTTGTAGTAATGCCGACTTTAAAGCTTTTAAATCTAACATATTGTTTATATTTAATTGTAATACCCCTTAATTCATTAAAAAAAGTCCGGCAGGTGCAGGACAATTTACATAAACTATCATAAATTATTTTTTTGATTTGGTCAAATTATCCACAATAGTGCTTTTATATAAATTTTTTTAGAAATAAGAGTGTTATAATTATTTTGTTAAATATTTTAGAAATAAAAATTCTACATAATTATGAAGTCACAAGTAAAATTATCTCAAAAAGAAAAAAAGACATTCATCTTTCTCCTTTTTATTTTAGCGATTGTTCTTGTAATAGTTTTGGTTAAACATTTTGAAAATAGAAAAGTAATGAAAGAAATGTATGCCAGAGCATACGAAGCTCTGAAAGCCCCAGAAGGTGAAATGAAACAATATACAGAAGCCGAGCTCTATCAAAAAGCCTACGAGGAACTCAAAGCTCCAGAAGGTGAGATGAAGCAGTACACAGAAGCTGAGCTTTATCAGATGGCATACGAAGCGTTAAAAGCTCCAGAAGAAAACAATAATTAAAATCGATATCCACATTAGTCTGCAAAATTTTCTTCTACTAAACAAATCTGATGATATGATTAAATTAGTTAAACATTTAATAAAAGCTCTATAAAATATATGGACAATCAAAAATCTCACAACAAAAAATTAGTAGTTATTGTTACCGGAGTTATTATCGTTGTTGCAATCGCACTTTTGCTTAGAAAAAATGATGTTATAAACATTGGAAACAATCAAAACAATATTAGTGACTCACAAAAAGCAAAAATCCTAGATGAAGTTAGAAAATCATCAAGTTCACAACCAGCTCTTACAGCCGATCAAAAAGCAAAAATCAAAGCAGACATAGAAAAAGACAGTAAAAGTAACACATCACTTTCAGAAGAACAAAAGACATCAATCCTAGAATCTTTAAGAAAATAGATTTTATATGGCTCTTTTAAGAAACATTTTTCAGAAATATAGCAAACAGATACTCGTATCTGTTTTTGCCGTTATTGCGCTTAGCTTGTCATTTATCTTTGTTGCAAATGTTGTAGAAGCGACACTTGGACCAGGAAGCGTAAATCCGCCAGTAAGACCAACAGGTCCTGGAGGGCTTGAGCTTCGTGGTGAGGCAGATGTTTACGGTTTTGCATGGATGGGAACAGGTATTAGTGATCCAAACACTAGTCAGGGTGGAGGTGGATGGCTAAAATTCAATTGCGAACCAGAATACTGTACAAACAGAACTTGGGGAGTGAAAATAAATTTAGAGCCAGGTAGTCAGCTTGGAAAAATGTCCGGAGAAGCTTGGAGCAACAATCTGGGCTTTCTTGTCTTTGACGATGCGACAGTTAGCAGTTGTTGGCAAAACTATCCTTCAGCCTGGAACAACGTAGCAACTGTTACAAATCTTGATATTGCAGACACATCTTATGGAAACTTTAGAAAAGTTGCTGGTTGGGCAAAGTTTCTTGCGGGCGATGACACTATTGGCGATGGATGGGATGGCTGTGTAAACTTTAACGGTGGGGAGTCTTACGGTGTAAAACTTGACTTAACAACAGGTGATCTTACAGGTTGGGCCTGGGGTGGACCAGTTGTTGGTTGGATTAGTTTCAAAAATCCAGAATGTCGATTTTGTGATACATCTGTAACACTTCCAAGTGTTGCAAGAGTTGATTTTTGGGCACAAAACACCGTTGTTCCACAAGGTGGAAGTACAATTCTTCGCTGGGAAGCAATAGATACTCCACAAAAAAGAGTTGTATCATGTAATACATACAGTAACTCAAGCAACTATACTCACTGGAGATCAACAGGTGGAGACAGCACAAACGTGGGTGCAATCAGCACAGTAGCCGGAAACTTGCCAATCGGAAGTCACCCAATTAACAACATTAACCAAACAACTACATATAGAATAAACTGTCAGGCTTCAGATGGAACTTCGCTTCCACAAAGAACTGCAACAGTAACAGTTGTTGATGCTGTTCAAGGTTGTATGGATGACACAGCTTCAAACTATAATCCACAAGCCACAATCCCAGGTGACTGTACATACGATACTGGTGCTCCAACAGTTAGTCTTGTTTTGGTTACAGGATTTACGCCAAACAATACACTGCCTGTCGGAAGTCAGAGTGTGGTTGATTACAACGTTAGCCCTCGATGGACATTCACAAACCCTTCACGAGTCGCGGCTTGTACGGGAGAATTCTATGACGACAATGATGTTCCAAGATCTCTAAATGGATGGACCAACGGAACCCTAGCTGTTCCAACTGCATCAAACGGATACTATGCTGGTCCTCACTCTGGAGTTCACAATGTTCATGAATTTGCGACGCTACCAACAGTCGGCGCAGGAGATACATTTAGCTTCAAAATACTTTGTACAGATATAGACGGAAATAATTTTGGTGATGGAAATAATGTTGTCTTCAGAAATACATCAACTCCGACAACAACACTTAATCTAGACGTTGAAGAAGATATTATAGTTTACGGAAGTGGGGATTACGATACTGGAACTATAAGTTGGACTTCAGGAAATACTTCGATAATTGCACCAAACTCATGCGTGGGAACATTTAGGGTAAATAATGTTATCCAAAGTCTTTCTGGATGGACAGGTTCGCGACCAAATCCAAACTTCTCTATATCGGGATTTGATCTATCATCGATCGTTTCAACATTGCCAGTAGGAGTAACGCCAATTAGATTTACAATTACTTGTCAGTCAAACAACGGAACTACAATTCCTCCAGCATCAGATACTATAAATGTTCAAAGAAATGCACCACCAGCAGCGCCAATACCAGTAGTTGATTTGGTAATTACTAATCCAGATAACAATTATGGATCAGACTACGAACTTCTTCCAGTTGCTGGAGCACCTGTAACTATTAGTTGGTCTGTTCAAAATGCAACATCTTGTGTTGGAACATCGAGTATGTATAATCAAGGCGCAAATGGTGTTTGGGACGGTAACAGTTTTGCACCAAGTTCAGGATCAATAGTTATTGATATGACACAGTCTTCGTTTTATTATCACCCAAGTCTATTTACACTAACTTGTGTAAATGATGATAATGTATCGGCAAGTGATAGTGTAAACGTTGTCATCGAAGACTATGATTGTCCAATTGGTTCTCCAGAATGTCCGCCTGCACCAGGTTCAAATATTCCAGGTTACGAAGAATTCTAAAAACAAAAACATCTCGCACTGCGAGATGTTTTTGTTTTGTAAAAAATTTTAAAAGTTTTCCACAATGTAAATGTTTAGTGTCAATTTACAAATACAAAAATGTTATTATATAAGAAGCATTTATAAATTTATTATTAATATCATGCGTACATTTTTATCAAAATTTTTATTACTAATGTTTGTTGCAGTATTCTCTGTGCCAGCAAGTCTATTTGCGCAAACAGAAAACAACTGGACTGCTCCAACCGGGGCTCCGACTATAGGAACAAATACACCATCTCCGATAAACATCGGTGCTCAAGATCAATTTAAACAAGGTGGAATTGGTCTTGGGGGAGGTTTGAATGTTAGAGGTGGAGCTGCGGTTAACGTGCCATTTATTGCCGACGACTCTGCAAATGGTCAAAATAACTTCTTCATGTCTTACGTTCCTTCATATTTTACAAATATGTTAAACGTTGGACTACAAAACTCTCCTTCAGAATTAAATATTTTCGGTAGACTACGATTCAAACCTACTTCTGGTAGTGCGCAACCACAAGCTGGTTCAGTTTTGAAATCTGCAGATACAGATGGAAATGTAACTTGGGGGCCAGGAATACCTGATGGTGGAGAGGATGGAGATACTCTTATATGGGATGTTGATTGTCAATGTTGGGTAACAGGACCCGTAACAGTTAATCCAGGTGGCCCAGGTCTTCCACCAGGAACGGCTGGTCAAACAATGTGGTACAACGGTGCGACAAATCAGTGGGAGGCGACTGACCGGATAAAACATGATACAATATCTTCTCCAGCAATACCAAGAACAATAGTTACAAATAATATTTTCCAAGTAGATGCTACAACTAGTTATATAGGTAGAAATAATTTGGGTGCTACTCAAATTAGTTCTGATATAACAAAGATAATTTCTAATCTTACAGACATAAGTTCTACAAATATAGTTCTAGGTGATTCTAATACAGATAATTTAACAGTTTCTTCTGGTAATACTGTTTTTGGTCAGTTTACTCCTTCTCAAAATGTAACTTTCAACTCATCTGCTGTTAAGTTTAAGGGGCCGATTTCAAACCCATCTCTTTTAGACGCTGGTCCAGGAAGAATCCCGATGTCTATGGACATAGATGGAACATTTAAATGGAACAAGAATCTTACTTATAACTTAATACCGTTTGCTCCAGGGTTAAATATTGGTTCTTTGGAACTAGCAAACCCAACAGAAGGTATTGGTGTTTTTTCAAATCAAGGTCTTTCAATGCTTCAAGGAGATACATATGTCGGAACAGGTGGTGACTTGTATCTAGAGGGTCTTGATGGCGCTTCTTACAGTCAATGGGTAAACGGAAGTGTAAAACATCTTTGTTATATAGAAGGATCATTTAAAGTTGTGATGTGTCCACCGTCTGGAACTCCAGGTGAAGATGCTCCAACGGTTCCGGGAACAACAACTCCAATAGGAGTAAGTGGTCCTGCAGGTGATGGAACAATAATGTTTACTTCAGAAGATAATGGATCTCAATACAACTTTAACTTTAGCGGTACTGTAACTATCAAATACTGTGGTGCTGGAGGAGGTGGAGGGGGTGGAGGAATCGGAGCTCCTGGAAACCCTAATCTTGGTCAATCTCCAAATAATATCGGAACAGGTGGTTCAGGTGGTGGAGGTGGTGCAGCTGGAGATTGTTCAACAGAAGACGTAGATGTTGTTCCTGGAGATGTTCTTACTTGGAATATCGGTTATGGTGGTAATGGTGGAGGTGGTGCTGAATGGACTTCTGGAGGAGGAACTAATATTGATAACAATGCATATTTTGGTCAGGCTGGAGGAAACACTGCAATATTCTTTGATCCAACAAGTGGACCAGAAGCTCAAGTTGGTCCAACAGTTAACGGAGGTTTGGGTGGTGGACCTGGAGGATCAGTTAGACAAGGTTTAATAAACGGTCTTCCTGCAATCGGTACTCATGCAAATCTTGCACTCTCTACCGGAGCTTATAACTGGGGATTCAACGGACAATCAGGTGCAACACCAAACTCTAATCCATCTTGTGTTTCTTGCGGAGGTATTGGTGGCTGGGGTGAGTCATATGACACAAATGGAGACCTTAGACTTAACTTAAACGGATCTCAAACAAGTGCGCGTGGAGGTGGAGGTACTCCTGGAGGAACAGATTCATATTCTGACAGACTTGGTAAAAATGGATACTGTGGTTCTCCAAGACATGGAGGTGGAGGAGGTGGAGGAGGTTACGGAGGATACTACAACATGTCACCTTTCACATTTAGCTTTAAAGGTGGACGCGGTGGTTGTGGAGGAAGTGGTTATGTAATAATCTCTGGACTTCCAACAACAAGTCAAGCTGGCGAAATTGTATTCGATACACCTGGACAACACTCACTTTCTACATTCCAAATTAACAATGTTATCCCAGCAGGTGTAGAAAACTTCACAATCGAACTTTGGGGAGCAGGAGGAGGTGCTGGTGGAGTTTATACTGGTTCAAACAACAAATCAGGTGCGGGTGGTTCTGGAGAATATCAAAAGATAAATATATCTAGAACAAACCTTGTAAATCCTACTCTTCAATTCACTGTTGGGGCAAAGGGTGCAAACGGAACTAGCGGATCATCTCCAGTTCCTGGAGAAAGAGGAGGAACTACTAGATTGACTGGATCAAGTTCAGCCTTAGCAGAAGGAGGATGGGGTGGCTATGGTGGAAACCTATTTAACACGACTATCCCTCTAAGATATGGAAAAGGTGGTGGATGGATGTATACAGCAGGTAATGTTGCCAATCCAGAAGGAACATATACTACTGCAAACAGTTCAACTTACAACCGAGGTCAGGAAGGTGCTGCTGCTGTCAGCGGTAGCGCAACAGGTCCATGTAACTTGGCTAGCGAATCAATAACAACAACTCTTGGATTTGGAAACGGAGCACCAAGAACTTGTTCAGACCCAACACAAAACATTTACCAAGGAACAGCACAAAACGGACGAATTAGAATCTCTTGGTAATAGAAAACAAAAACACCCGAAAGGGTGTTTTTGTTTTTATCAGTTTTTCAATATCTGATATAATTATTGCTATGGTTAAGAAAACACAAAAATGGCTTGTTGTTGGAAATTGGAAAATGAATCCAGTTTCTTCAAAAATTGCATCGGCAACTTTTTCTTCAATAAAAAAAGTTGCAAACAAAACCAGAAATACAGAGACAGTCATTTGTCCGCCTTTTATTTATCTTGAAAAATTAAAAACTTCTGGACACAGAATCGTTTTAGGTTCTCAAGATCTATTTCCTGAAGCCGAAGGATCTTTTACGGGAAATGTTTCTTATCTTCAGCTTAAAAATCTTGGTGTAATTTATTCTATTGTCGGTCACTCAGAAAAAAGAAGAGAAGGGGAAACAAACGAAGATGTTAACAAAAAAGTAAAGGCAAGTTTGCGAGGAATGATTACGCCGATTATTTGTGTCGGAGAATCTACTCGTGATGAAAAAGGAGAATTTTTAGGAAGTATAAAAGAACAACTCTTGTCTTCTTTGTCTGGTTTACCAAAAACATCAATTAAAGATATTGTTATTGCTTATGAACCGCTTTGGGCTATTGGCGCTTCGGCAAAAAGAGAACCTTTGGTAAAAGAAATTTTTGAAGTTTCTATTTTTATCAAAAAAGTTTTAAGCGATATATATGACACAAAATCTGTTCCTCCAACAAAAATCCTCTACGGTGGATCTGTTGATGAAAAAAATATTGAATCTATTTTAAAAAGTGGTGGAGTGGATGGAGTGCTTGTCGGCCGAGCAAGTTTGGATCCAAAAAAGTTTACAGAGATTATTAAAAAAGCAGATTTACTAAAAAGATAATATGCGTTCAATTCTTGAGATTAAAAATTTGAGAGGTAGAACAGCTCTTGTGCGAGTGGACTTCAATGTTCCGATTGGTCCGGATGGCACTGTTGGTGAAAACGAAGGAACAAGAATCGAAAAAGCATTGGATACTATAAAGCACTTATCTACAATGGGGGCGAAAGTTGTTTTGATAAGTCATATTGGTAGAGATCCAAAAGAATCTTTAGCACCTGTGGCGGAATATTTGAAGAAATTTATTGCTGTAACTTTTGTTCCAGTTTTATATGGTGAAGAAGTTTTAGGAATTGCAGAAAATTTAAGCGAAGGACAAATAATTCTTTTAGAAAATCTAAGAAGCAACGAGGGTGAAGAAAAAAACACAGAAGAGTTTGCTGCTTATTTGGCGAGTTTAGCTGATTTGTATGTGAACGAAGCTTTCTCAGTTTCTCATAGAGAGCACGCTTCTGTTGTTGGTGTTACAAAGTTTTTACCTTCTTATGCTGGAATTTGGTTTCAAAAAGAAGTTGAAAGTTTGAAAAAAATGGACGAGCCAGAAAAACCTTTTCTTTTTATTTTAGGTGGTGCAAAGTTTGAAACAAAAGTTCCTTTGATAGAAAAGTTCTCGAAAATAGCAGACAATATTTTTATTGGTGGCGCGCTGGCAAACAACTTTATGAAAAAGATTGGTTTTGAAACAGGAAAGTCTCTTTTGGATGAATCTGTAAATGTTGCAAAGTTTTTTGATAGACCAAATATAAAAATACCTTTTGATGTGATTGTAAAAACAGGAGAAGCAAAATCTCCAAATTCTCTGTCGAAAGAAGATATTATTGTCGATATGGGACCCGAAACTTTGGAAGATTTAAAAGAAACAATTAAAGGCGCAAAAACAATTCTTTGGAATGGTCCACTCGGGCTTTACGAAGAAGGTTTTGATCTGTCTTCAAGAGAAATTTTAAAAACAATTTCTGAAATGAATGTATTTTCTGTCGTTGGTGGTGGAGACACTGTTGCCTTGGTTAAAAAAACAGGTCTTGAAAAAAGTATCTCTTTTATCTCAACCGGAGGTGGGGCAATGCTAGATTTTCTTTCTTCTGGAACTTTGCCCGGAATTGAAGCTTTAAATATGAGTGAAAACCAGAATTAATAATTTTCCACAAAAGTAGAACAAAAGGGAGTTTTAAATTTTAAATACTGATATAATTAAATTAACAAATTATTAGCAAAAATTTTTATGAGATTATTAAAAAAACTAGATATTAAAAACAACAAAGTGATGATGGGTCTCCTATCTCTTTTGTTTATTGGTTCGCTTGTTCAAACATCGGCAATCTTAAACGTTCAACAAAAAATAAAAAATAGCGACCAAAGCGCCCAGGTAACAAGAAGAACTTGTTTGGAGGTAGAGCATAAATATAACGAGGATAAAATGAATTATTATTCTAATGAAGAAGGAAATCCATATCGATATTCAAATTTCATTTCTTACTTTTCTGTAAAAAATAAATGTACTTTTGATGTTAGAATAATTTCTGATGCTAAAGATTTTACTAATTTTGGAGGATTTAAATTATTCGATGCACAATATCGAAACAGTGCTGGTGAATTTGTTTCAAGACCAGACAACTCAACTATTTTGATCGATGTTGTTGCAAACGAAAATATAGTTTGCTTGGATTGTAATGATACATATATTTATAATTACTACGCTGATCCTTTTGTTGTAACTACATATTTAATTCCTGCCGGGGCAACAAAACAATTCCAAGTTATAGCAAACTTCACTTCTAACTCTCAATTTGTTGAACTTCAAAACCTGAGAATGACGCTTGATCATATTAGCTATATTAGAACTAGCGCATTAACTGATGGAAATATTACAGAAAATGAAATTAGTGATCATCTTTTCTCAACAGAGGAAAAAAACCTTCACGCTCACGATCTTGTAAACTTTGCTCCGCATACATATTTGAATCCAAGTGGAATTATCGTTAAACCAGAAGAAACAAAAGAAGAACCAAAAGCAAAATATTAAAAACAAAAAGGCCCGGCGCATGCGCCGGGCCTTTCCCATTAGGGTTGTTGCTACTGTCGGACAAGCCGAACAGTGGCGCCGCCTTCAATGTTCACCACGTAAACACCAGAGGACAGCGTAGAAACATCGATCATCTGACCTGCTCCAGTCAACACCAGGCTTCCTGATGTACTGAAGACAGACCACTTCGAGCTAGGTATGGCTCCGAGTATCCGAACTTCTCGCCCCGTTGTTGGGTTTGGAAAGATTCGAGTTTGGTTCTCGGCAACACCTTCGCTTTCGCTAATCGCTGTCGAGCTTCCAATGCATCCACCATCCACCGTTATGATTGTTTGCGGCTCGAAGTGAACCGAATCAGCGAGGTGAATGCGTTGCATCTCGAGTTCAAGGCAGAGCTCGGTTGAGTTGCCTGTATAAAGGAAGCCATCTTCTTCATCAACAGGTATTCCCGGAGTGAGGAAGACCGTGTCCGTGAACACTGTTTCTCCATCGCTATCGGTCACCCGTTTGATGAGTATGAGCTCATATTCTGGACATATGCCCAGAATCCATCCCCAGCCGAGCGCTTCGGATAGTTCCGTGTGCTCTCGGTAAGAGAACGACACCGAGTCTCCACTTACAGGGAGCCACGATCCTTCGAGCACTGGCGCGGGTTCCGTCGACGCGATGAAAAGCTGACTGTAGATGAACTCCTCACCGTAACGGAAGGCCAGCTTGGTGTGCCATTCCTGGAAGTATGCACTTCCCGAAACGGGGTCAATATCATCGTGTTCAATCACGATGTAGTTTTGCCCACGATGGAAGAGTTGTCCACTGCTCACCAAATTCGGTAGTCCGGTATTGTTGTTCGGGACGGTGTAGTAGAGGAGTTTCTGCTCATCGTCGCCCGGCCAATCGATATTGAATCGAACGAGGAACTCTCTGTCTCCTGTTGTCGGTGGTGTGCCGATAGTGCCATCTTCACAAGTTCTCAAAAGCTCGATGCTCGGAGGAACTTGCCCTGCCATCTGACACGTTTGACTGCTGAGAACAATAACTCGTGTTGGAAATTCGGCAGGAACTTCCATGCTTCGTTTTTCCATTCGGCTTTCCGCGCACAATATGGTGTACGGACCCGTATAGTCAAACTCAGCAGAGAAGTCTGTTGGCACACCCGGAACACATACCGTCGTGTCCGAAAACACCAGGCCGTCTTCAGAAAACACATCGGTGATGATGGAGATCTCGTGGCGACTACATGGTAGCTCGCTATTACTTATCCAGCCCCAACCACTATGGTTGCTCGCTACAGTGTCTGCTGTGTGTGAGTTTCCAATAATGGTTACGAGTGAGCCGCCGCCCGAAAGCGGGCTGGTGCTCATAGTGGCTTGAATAACTGGTGTTGGTTCAGTGCGGACATTGCAGTCTTCCGTGTGATTCCCATTTGCGGTTCCCAGTCTGACAGTGTAGATGCTCTGGTATCCGATTACTGGATTGATACTATCACCAGGGTGATCCAGGGTGATGAAGTATTCACCACCCTGCATTTGCCCCATGGACACGCCAATGGGGTTGTCGTTGTAGTGTTGGAACACTTCTCGCGTTTCATTCTCGGGCCAGGACATGTTCACCTTGAACATGGTCTTGCGGTCCTCGAGTGAGATGTATCTCACCGTGCTGCTATCGCCGCACTGGAAACGCACCCAGCTGATCTGGTCTTGCGCGTACACAAAGCAGACGCAAAGCGTCATGATTATGGTCAGTAGTTTTTTCATGATCTGTTTCTGTTAAAGGACGGGGTTTGTTTTGGTTGAATAATATCACAGAAATATTTTTTGTCAATATAAATAAAAAGAAAAGACCTTCGCCGTGAGGCGAAGGTCTTCCTAGAATTTCTAGGGGGTGACGATTAGTCGGATTGTTTCCGAAAAACCGTTTTCACTTTGGTGGACCAGGGTGTAGACCCCAGGCACTTCAAGTGTGATGTTGTTCGGGTCAAACCTCGTCATTTTACCAAGATCATCGAAAATGAAGTCGATTCTCTTGGAAGTTCTGACGGGGCTACCACGCGATGTCGGATTTGGGAACACTGAGAAGTCCTTTGAAGCTAGGAATTCGACAGCAACAATGTTGCTACTGGTGAATGTTCCATCAAAGTCCGTTTGACGAAGAAGGTAGTAGTTTGTCCCGATGTTCGGTGACTCATCTACATACTCGTAGTCGATAGGACTCTGACTTGTTCCTGCTCCAGGAACTCTTCCAATCTCTTCCCAGGATGTTGCGTCTATTGCATCCCGTGAACGAAAGAGAGTGAAGTGCTCGTTGTCTTGCTCGCTGGCTGTTTTCCAACGAAGTCGTACATCCTGTTCAAACTTTTCTCCAGTGAAAGAGATTAGCTCGATAGGGAGGTTGGTGACCGAAGCCCAGACTTTGACGTTATCAATCCTCCATGCAGCGCCAGATGTCGTCTGGCTTGCGTATGCATAGATTCTAAAAGTCAGAGAGTTGTAGAAGCTCGGTAGTCCTGTAGTTATTGACCAAGATCTCCACCCAGTGTTGTCTGGCAATGTTTGTTGCCAGATTGTTGTTGCAAAGTTGTCTGCACTTGAACGAAGTTCGATTGTTAGTGGGCCAGATCCACTTCTACTGTCTTGTAAATCCACTCTTGATATGGAAATGTATCCATTTTGAACTGCTCCAAGAGTGAATCCAAAATAGTGATTCGTGTTTATAGTAGTAGAGCTAGTCCAGTTCTGGGCCCAACGAGCACGGTTCGGATTGTTTGGGTTTCCCGCAGCAAATCCATTCATGGCCGTTCCACAAAATGAACTACTTGTTCCTAGGGAGGGTGATGGATTTAGCGCGCTTGCAGAAGCGAAAACGCTTGTGTTAAGGGTGCTTGGGGTTGCAACTCCAACTCCGTGGCATTGGTCAGAAGGGCAAAGTGTGTTCGTGCAGGGGGCTTCGAAAGTGTAGACGACATCCTGAGCGTAAGCTTTGAAGGTGCCGGTGGCGACCATCAAAGCAAAGAGAAGCGTTAGCTGTTTCATCGTTTGATGGTGTTTGTTGTTCGGCTAAATAATAACACATAAAAGCAGTAAAATCAAGTTTTTTTTAGGTTAATTTATAATCCACGCATACACTTGACTTTTTATGTCAAAAATGGTATAAAAGAGGCTGAGAAAGTACATTGTAAGACACGTTCGCACTTTGCGAACATTCACACATAAAACACACAAACCCATGAGAAACTTCCTTGTTTTCGCCTTTGGGCTCCTGACTTTCGAGTTGGCAGCTCAGCAGATCAATCTTGATCCGGCGACCACAGGGCAAGCTCTTGTTGGTCAAAGGATTGTGAGTCTTCCTGTAAGTGGAGACTTCATCGTTTCTGGTTACAACACCAGGGACGGTTTCGATAACGCCTTCGTGGCACGTCACAATGCTGGAGGAACTGTTTGGGCCAAAACCCTTTCGGACACTCTGGTATATATTCCGGTGAGTTCCTGCGATATCGCTATGGCAACGTGTCGTTTCAACGACATGCTGCTGGCTTCGAACGGAGACATCGTTATTGTTGGCGAATACCAGCAAGATGCGTTGGCGATGAGACTGAATCAATCTGGCGACGTTATTTGGGCGAAGGTTTTGGGAACTCCAATTGTGTCGCGAGACACGACAGAAGTTCTGACTTCGGTTTCTGAAAATCCTAGCGGTGAGATAATCGTTGCTGGGACAAAGAGAACATCGTCCTCGACGAGAACCCAGATGATCGGCAAGCTCGACGCTGCGGGAAACATCCTGTGGTGGAAGTCAGTTGATAGATCGCTTAGCGGTGGTCATCATGCTGAACGAGTTTTTGCTTCCGGGGATTCGATTTTCCTTTTCGGGAGCAATCCAACATCGGGAGGTCCGTATGACATTTCGGTGACGGTGTTTGATAACCTGGGTGTATGCCACAGGCAAACAACCATCGGGTCCACTGCTGATGAGTTTCTGCGCGACGCAGTTCCATATCAAGGTGGATTCCTTCTCTCATACAGAGGGTCATCGAGTCAGCACTTGGGACTTGTCCGCACTGACGGCAGCCTGAACCTGCTTAGCGCAAGCATCATCTTCGCGCCATCGGGTTGGACGGTCAATGGTGGTTACCTAACTACCGACGGAACGAGTATCTACATGACTGGTCAAGCGATCAATTCGTCGCCAGACCCAGACATGTCGTATTCGTTCGTGTCTAAGGTTGATCAAGTCACTTTGGGTGCGTCGTGGACCAAAACCGTTTACGAAGGTGGAGGCGCCCCGGGAAAGGGGATTATCGAATCCACTTACTTCCAAATGCTGAGTTACCAAGACAAAGACTCTTCGACTGGGTCCATAGTGACGCCGGTCGGAAGCCAAGGATTGGTGCTTAGCTCTTGTGAAGAGGCGGGGAGTATCGAGCTCACCGCTTACCCAGCATTCTTTAACCAGGTGCAAAACGTTCCAACGACTACAAACACGACAATGACCGAAGCGTTGGTGGAGCTCGACTCCTACCAGCCTGTGGTTGTGCCGTGTGGACAGGTTCTTCCTGTCGAACTTGCTTCGTTTGACGTCGAAGGAGAAAACGAAACCGCGCTTGTAACTTGGCAGACTGCCAGCGAGCAAGGAAGTAGTCACTTCGACGTCGAGCGATCAGTCGACGGGAGGGTGTTTGAAAGTGTTGGGTCTGTCGAGGCTTCTCGTAATAGCCAGCAGATGATCCAATATGAGTTTGTGGATGAGAGTCCTCTTGAAGGGCTTAGCTTCTACAGACTGAAGTCTGTCGACCTTGACGGGTCGTATGACTTTTCAAACATCAAACCTTTCAGCTTCTGGCCTGAAAAACCAGACAGCTACTTGGTGTATCCGAACCCAGCTCGACTGGGTGAAGCGATTAACATCAAGGGTGAATTCCAAAGCATTCAAGCTTTCGACCATCTCGGTCGAGAAGCTTCGGTGCAAAGGAGTGGTAGCCAGGTGGTCATAAAAGGATCGCCTGGTGTGTACAACCTGATCATTATCGGTGAACAAGAAACCGAAAGTGTGAAGGTTGTTCTGAACTAGTTTCCTTCGGGAGAATGATGGCCCGCCCCATGAGGGGCGGGCCTTTCTTTTTGAAAATTGCAAATAACACTTGCATTTTTTTTATACACATAGTAAAGTATGCCGACTAGTCTTTTTAAGGGCTATTTTTCAAATTATGGCAACAATAAGTCAATTAGTTAAAAAGGGAAGAAAGAAGTCAGAAAGAGTTGTAAAAACTCTTGCTCTTCGACGTGGTTTTAATTCTATTACAAATAGACCAACATCATACGCTTCTCCTTTTAAAAGAGGTGTTTGTACAAAAGTTACAACAACAACTCCAAAGAAGCCAAACTCAGCGCTTCGAAAAATTGCCAGAGTTCGTTTGACTAATCACTACGAAGTAACAGCATATATTCCAGGAGAAGGACACAATATTCAAGAACACTCTGTGGTAATGCTTAGATCAGGTAGAGTGAAAGACCTTATTGGTGTGCGATATACAGTTGTTCGAGGAGTTCTCGATGCTGGTGGAGTAGAAAAGAGAAGAAATGCTAGAAGTAAATATGGTGCTAAAAAACCAAAAGCTGCTAAATAAAAAATATGCGAAGACCAATTAAAAAGAAAAATATAACAGAAGCTGACAGAATGTATAACTCAGAGAAACTCTCTAAGTTTATTAACTATGTTATGTTGGATGGGAAAAGAACAACAGCAGAAACTGTTGTTTATAAAACTCTTAAAAAAGTTGCTGAAAAAACACAAAACCCAAATCCTTTAGAGGTTTTTGATGGTGCTCTTAAAAATGCTTCTCCAGTTATGGAAGTAAGATCTCGAAGAGTTGGTGGTGCAAACTATCAAGTTCCACGAGAAGTTAGAGCTGAAAGAAGACTACAACTTGCAATGCGATGGATTATTGAAGCTGCTCGAGGAAGAAAAGGCGTAACTATGGATACGGCTCTTACAGAAGAAATTATCTCAGCTTTCAACAACGAAGGTGCTGCTATCAAAAAACGAGATGATACCCACAAAATGGCTGAAGCAAACAAAGCTTTCGCTCACTTTGCTTGGTAATTCGTCATACAAAATAAATATCTCCTAATAATGATATTTAAATAATTATGATGTATTATATCTTGTGATAACAGGTATTATTATTTTATAAATATTGAAGAATTTTATATATGAACAGAGACTACCCACTCGCTAAAGTTAGAAATTTTGGAATCATTGCTCACATCGATGCTGGTAAAACAACAACATCAGAACGTGTGCTTTTTTATACTGGTGAA
This sequence comes from Minisyncoccota bacterium, assembly GCA_041389065.1. Lineage (GTDB taxonomy): Bacteria > Patescibacteriota > Minisyncoccia > Phycocordibacterales > CSBR16-119 > JAUPTX01. Next base: position 33,661 of record JAWKSM010000001.1, on the reverse strand, counting down.
AGTCACAAAATAGGCGAAGTTCACGACGGAGAAACAGTGATGGACTGGATGGAACAAGAAAGAGAGCGAGGAATCACTATCGCCTCTGCTGCGACAACAGCATTTTGGAGCCCTTCATATATGCCTGCAACAGATACTTCAAAAAAGTGTCAGTTTAACCTAATCGACACACCGGGTCACATCGACTTCACTATTGAAGTGAAAAGATCTCTTCGAGTTTTGGACGGTGCTGTTGTTGTTTTCGATGGAGTGGCTGGGGTAGAGCCGCAATCAGAAACAAACTGGAGATATGCTGATGATGGAAACGTGCCACGACTTTGTTTTATTAACAAACTAGACAGAACAGGTGCTTCTTTTGAAAGATCTTTCGAAAGTATTTTGGCGCGTCTTACAAAAAAGGCTGTCAGAATTCAAATTCCTATTGGACTTGAAGACAAGTTCGAAGCTGTTATTGATCTTATAAAAATGAAAGCTTATAAGTTCGAAGGAGATAAAGGAAAAGACATTGTAGAAATGGAAATTCCAGCTGAATACAAAGATGAGGCTGAAAAACTTCGAATGGAGCTTGTAGAAAAAATTGTAGAAACTGACGAAGCGATGATGTCAGAATATCTTGAAGGAAAGACAGATTTTTCTGTTGAAGATTTGAAAAAAGCTCTTCGATCTGCTGTTATCAAAAATGAAATTTTCCCAGTATTTTGTGGATCAGCTCTAAAGAACAAAGGAGTGCAATTGGTTTTGGATGGTGTTGTTGATTATCTTCCAAGTCCACTTGATATTCCAAAACCAAAAGGTATTGATCCAGAAACAAACGAAACAGTTGAAAGAGAAGTTTCTGACGAAGCCCCGCTTGCTGCACTGGCTTTCAAGCTTCAATCAGATCCATACGTTGGTCAGCTAACTTTCATCCGAGTATATTCTGGAAAACTAGAATCAGGTTCTTATGTTTACAACGCTACAAAAGGTATAAAAGAGCGAGTCGGTAGAATTCTTCGAATGCACTCAAACGACAGAGAAGAAGTGAAGGTTGTTTACGCTGGAGAAATCGCTGCTGCTGTTGGTCTTAAAGATACAACAACATCAGACACTCTTTGTAATGAAGATCATCCAATAATGCTTGAAAAGATTGTTGCGCCAGAACCGGTTATCTCAATGAGAATTGAACCAAAGACAAAAGCAGACCAAGAAAAAATGGGTCTTGCTCTAAACAGACTTCAAGCAGAAGATCCAACTTTCCGAGTTTCTTCAGATCCTGAAACAGGCGAAACAATCATCGCTGGTATGGGAGAACTTCACCTTGATATTATCGTAGACAGAATGAAAAGAGAGTTTTCTGTTGAAGCAAATACAAGTGCTCCACAAGTTGCTTTCCGAGAAACTATTTCTGGAACTGCTGACGTTGAAAATAAATACATCAAACAATCAGGAGGTCGCGGACAATACGGTCACGTTAAGATCAGAGTTTCTCCACTTGATTATTCTGTGGCTGAAGAAGATTTGCCAAAGAACGTTTCAAGAGAAGATGGTTTGGAATTTGTAAACTCAATCAAAGGTGGTGTTATTCCTCAAGAATATATTCCAGCTTGTGAAAAAGGATTTAGAGAATCAATGGCAAGAGGTGTTCTTGCTGGATACCCAATGACTGATATTCGAGTTGATCTATACGATGGATCGTATCACGACGTGGACTCTTCTGAAATTGCGTTCAAAATTGCTTCATCAATGGCTTTCCAAGATGCTGCAAAGAAAGCAAGTCCTGTTATTCTTGAACCGATGATGAAAGTTGAAGTTGTTGCCCCTCACTCATATATGGGAGACATTACTGGAGATATTGCATCAAAGAGAGGGCTTATCGAAGGAACAGAAGACAGAGGAATGGTTCAAGCTATTAAAGCAGTTGTTCCACTTTCATCAATGTTCGGATATATCAACAATCTTCGATCAATGACTGCAGGACGAGGAAACTTCACAATGGAATTCCTACGATACGATGTTGTTCCAAAGAACGTTTCAGAAGAAATAATCAAAAAAAGACAAACAGCTTAAATAATTTAAATAAGCAAAAGCAAAAATCTCCCGAGAGGGAGATTTTTGTTTTGGCTTGCAAAAGTTTTTTAGTAAGAGTAATATTAATTTTGAAGAAGAAAGCACTTCTAACTAGAACGAAACACCATGAAAACTCTCGAAGGAGTAACCATGAATATCGAATTTCGTGTGGGTTTTCAGGATAATTCCGAAAACGCTGGACCTCAATATGAGGATGATTGGGGACATAAGGTGCGCCACTCACTTCCGAGTTACTGGTCCGGGAAGCTCGCATTATTGATAAGGCTGGTAATAGATCTGTCATCTTCATACTAAATCTGTCAAACCAGCTTCCACAGGAGTGTTGCCGTCATCTATGTCACGGTGACATGATGAGCGCAATTCGGAAATCGAAGCTTGGGTTCATGGAATCCCTCTTTCGCTTCCGGGATTGGCTAGAGGGAGACACTATCGCAAATGAGTCAGAGCTTAATGAGTATCTCGCCAAAGCTCTACTAGAGAAGCTTGATGTTGAGATGTTACCTCAGCCAAAATTCCCGTTGCCTCGTTTGCATGAGCTGGTCTGGCTTGACCTGAAACCTCTTCTCGACAATGGAACGGTTGTCCGACCCAACTACCAGATGCAGATGCTGACATAGTGATCTGTTCCTTGTTTGAGTAAACCCCGCAGTCCGGAAGGACTGCGGGGCTTTCTTTTTAAATTAAATCCTTTCATTTAATAAAAGAAAAAAACTCCTTGACGCCTCAACTCTTTTCATATACAATACTCCACAGCGCACTTACGCGTCTTTTTGTTTCCTAAAAACCGATTTTAGGATGAAAATATGTGTAGTGCACATTAGTAAATTATTAAGTAATTATGTTGGTGTCGTTGGTTTTGTCACAGTTCTCGTGCACAAAATTAAAGACATCAACCAATATATAATATTATGGCAGCAGAAATGTTTGATCGTTCAAAGCCTCACGTAAACGTGGGTACAATTGGACACGTTGACCACGGTAAGACAACTCTTACTGCAGGTATCCTTAACGCTCTAAAGCTTAAGGGGTTTATGGCTTCAATGAAGTCAGTAGCAGATATCGATAATGCTCCTGAAGAAAAAGAAAGAGGTATTACTATCTCTCTTTCTCACCAAGAGTATGAAACAGAAAAGCGACACTACGCGCACATCGACGCGCCAGGTCACGCTGACTACATCAAAAACATGATTACAGGTGCCGCACAAATGGACGGTGCAATCCTAGTGGTTGCAGCTACAGATGGTGTGATGCCACAAACTCGTGAACACGTACTTCTTGCAAAACAAGTAGGTGTGCCAAGATTCGTTGTTTTCCTAAACAAAGTAGACATGGTTGAAGACGAAGAAATGGTAATGCTTGTTGAAGAAGAAATTCGAGAACTTCTTACAAAGAACGGATTCGATGGAGCTAACACTCCAGTTATTAAGGGATCAGGTCTAAAAGCTACTGAAGCTACAGATCCTAACGATCCTTGGGTTGGAAAGATTATGGAACTTATGGATGCTCTTGATACATACATCCCAGAACCAGTTCGAGATCTAGACAAACCTTTCCTTATGCCAGTTGAAGACATTTTCTCTATCGAAGGAAGAGGAACTGTTGCTACAGGTAAAATTGAAAGAGGTGTTATCAAAGTTGGTCAAGAAGTTGAAATTGTTGGTCTACACGAAACAACAAAAACAACTATCACAGGAGTTGAAATGTTCAACAAACAACTTTCTGAAGGTATGGCTGGAGACAACGCTGGACTTCTACTACGAGGTACTAAGAAAGAAGATATTCACCGAGGACAAGTTCTTGCTGCTGTTGGTTCAGTAAAACCTCACACAGAATTTGAAGCTGAAATCTACGTTCTAAAGAAAGAAGAAGGTGGACGACACACTCCATTCTTCAAAGGTTACAAACCACAATTCTATCTTCGAACAACAGACGTAACAGGTGAAGTAACACTTCCAGAAGGAACAGAAATGGTTATGCCAGGAGATACTGTAAATATCAAAGTAAACTTGGTTGCACCTATCGCCCTTGAAGAACAACAAAGATTTGCGGTGCGAGAAGGAGGAAGAACAGTTGGTGCCGGAGTTGTAGTTAAAATCATCAAATAATTCCAACTAATACAGTTCATTAATATGGTAGCTAAAAAAGCACAATCAAAAACCGCAAATAAAGAAGGTGAAGTAAAGCTTCGCATTCGAGTTAGAGCGTACGAAAACAAGATTTTAGATAATTCGGTAAAACAAATTATCGACACAGCACTTCGCTATGACGCAAAAATCTTGGGTCCTGTTCCACTGCCTACTGATATAAAAAAGTACACAGTAAACAGATCTCCGTTCGTATACAAAGACGCACGAGAACAATTCGAAATGCGAACTCACAAGAGACTTATCGATATATTGAATCCAAACGCAAAGACTATCGAAGCTCTTACAAACCTCAATCTTCCATCAGGTGTGGAGGTTGATGTAACAATGAAGTAATTTACAAAGTTAATATAGGTACAATGTCACGACCCCGATTCCTTAAAAGGAGCGGGGCGTCGTGATAACTTAACTATTTCTATGAAATTTATAATCGGAACTAAACAGAACATGACACAGTTCTTCGATGAAGCTGGACAAGTTTTTCCAGCAACAATCGTGAACGCTGGTCCTGTTACTGTGGTATACAAAAAAACAAAAGAAAAAGATGGATACGAAGCAGTACAGCTTGGTTTTGGTGAACAAAAAGAATCAAGAATCTCAAAACCTGTAAAAGGTCACGTAAAAGATCTTGGAAATTTTAAACTTCTAAAAGAGTTTAGATTGGAAGGTCTTAATCTTAATACTGGCGACAAGATTGACGCTTCTGTGTTTGCTACAGGCGACACTGTTTCTGTATCAGGAATTTCTAAAGGTAAAGGATTCCAAGGTGTTGTTAAAAGACATGGTTTCCATGGAGGACGACGCTCACACGGACAAAAGCACTCTGAAAGAGAAGCTGGTTCTATCGGTGGATCAGGTGGACGAGCTGGAGGACGTGTTGCAAAAGGAATTCGAATGGCAGGAAGAATGGGATCTGATTTGGTTACTGTAAAAAACCTAAAAGTTCTTGCTGTTGATGCTGAAAATAATCAGTTACTTATAAAAGGTGCCTTGCCTGGTCGACGAGGGACAGTTATCACTATTAAAGGATAATATATGGAAGCAAAAATATATAACAAAAAAGGGGAGGTTGCAGGAAATATTTCTCTGCCAGAAACTATTTTCGGACTTCCAAAAAATGCAGACTTGGTTCACCAAGTAGTGGTAAGTACAATGTCTAACCAAAGAACAAATACTGCTCACACAAAAGATAGAGGAGAAGTATCTGGAACAGGTAAGAAACCTTGGAAACAAAAAGGAACAGGACGAGCACGACACGGAGACAGAAAATCACCAATTTGGGTTGGTGGAGGAGTTGCTCACGGTCCAAAGAATACTCGAAACTACAAAAAGAAGATCAACAAGAAAATGAATGCGAAAGCCCTTTTCACTGCTTTGTCTGAAAAGTTCAAAGCTGGAAGAATTCTTTTTGTGGACAGTATTACACCTTCAGAAATTAAGACAAAAGAAGCTTTCAACACAGTTACGTCTCTTGGAAAAATCGAAGGATTTGAAAGACTTTTGGGTTCAAAAAAGGTTGTTGCTCATTTTGCGACTGACTCAAAAGATGACACTGTAATAAAAAGTTTCAACAATATTCCTCACGTAGAAGTGAACGAAATTAGAAATCTAAATATCTTGGATGTTCTAAATCACCGATACTTGGTTATTGTTAACCCGACAGAAAGTATTAAAACATTAGAAGCTAAGCTAAAGTAATATGGGATTATTTAACAAAAAAGACTCTGACAAAAAGTCAGAAGAAACAAAAGAAGTTGTCGTTAAAGAAACCAAAAAAGTAAAAGCGAAAATTTCTAAGAGTGAAAATGTATCAAACTTTGATTCTGGTTCTGTGATCGCAAATCCAAGAATTACAGAAAAAGCTGCGTATGCATCAGATAAAAATGTTTACACTTTTGATATCTCTTCGAGAGCTTCAAAAGTTGAAGTTATGAAAGCTGTAAAAGCTTTGTACAACGTAACTCCAGTAAAAGTAAACATTACTGCTATTCCTACAAAAAGAGTTGTTCGAAGAAATATTCTTGGACAAAAAGGTGGCGGTAAAAAAGCCTATGTGTTTCTTAAAAAGGGAGACAAAATAGAGTTTGTTTAAAATTAATATAACAATCTGAGAATAAGAAAAGATAATTCATTATAGATTGTAAATCAACATGAAAATACATAAACCAACGTCAGCAGGTAAAAGAAACCTGGTGACAACAAATTATAGAAAAGCTTTGTCGGGCACACGTCCAACAAAAAAACTTCTACGAGGTCTTAAGAAAAAAGGCGGACGAAACAACAGAGGTATTGTAACTGTTCCCCACCAAGGTGGTGGACACAAGAGACGATATCGAGATATCGATTTTACTTATAATAAATTTGATATCCCAGCGACAGTAAAGTCTGTTGAATACGATCCAAACAGAAACTCTTTCATCTCTCTTGTTTCATACAAAGATGGAGAAAAGAGATACGTTCTTGCGGTAAAAGGGTTGAATGTTGGCGATACTTTTGTTGTCTCACAAGAAGCAGAAGTAAAAGCTGGAAACAGAATGGCTCTTGTAAACATTCCTGTAGGTAACTTTGTTCACAACGTTGAATTGAAGTTCAAAGGAGGTGCAAAAATCGCAAGAGGTGCAGGATCTTTCGTTCAAGTTGTTGCTCACGATGAAGGAAAAACTTCTCTAAAAATGCCATCAGGTGAAATTAGAAAAGTTCCTTCAACATGTTTTGCAACAGTTGGAGAAGTTTCAAACGCTGAATTTAAACTTGTTAAAAGAGGAAAAGCCGGAAGAAACAGATGGCTTGGAATCAGACCTACAGTTCGTGGTACGGCCATGAACCCAGTAGACCACCCACACGGAGGAGGTGAAGGTCGACAAGGAATCGGTCTTCGAAGAGGTCCAAAGACACGACACGGTAAGCTTGCTTACGGAGTTAAAACACGACGATCGAAGAAATACTCTGATAAGTTTATTGTTACTCGAAGAAAAACAAAAAGAAATCAACAAAGATCAAAATAATCGTTAAACGTGAAGCTTAAAACGTGGAACGTAGAACACAAAAAGCCAGGCCTTGCGGCCTGGCTTTTTGTATTTTTATGTTGTAGGATTGATTTAAAACCACTAGAACCTTACTAAGATGGAAAAGAAAAACAAATCACATATCAGGTTTGCAAAGGCTCGCTATAGTCTTGAGACCTTTAAGATTGGTCATGGAAACTTTGGTGCTCGAATTGCGCTATGGCTTTGTACTTTTTGGCTTCGCTTCCTCTATGAGCTTGGTCCAGTGAGGAAATTCAAACTCGATATAAGTGGAGAGCATCCATTGATAGACGATCTTATGGTTATTGATAAAAGTAAAGTTAATGGAGAATATGCTCGTCTTGTTCACGAGCTGAGGAGACACCTCAACCTTCAGAAGAACTGGGATAAGCACTTGTCTTCAACAATCGGGAGCCTTTTTCCAGAAGGAAGGTTTTCAACCCCTAATTTCTGGAATAAACTATCTGCTTTCTTCATTGCATTTTTCCCTAGTGGCGCACCTTCTGCATGGGAAATAAACGTTTCCTCGGACGTTGATTGATGAACTTTCTACCACACCTCGAACCCCGGCCAATGGTCGGGGTTCTTCATTTTTGACAAAAGATTTTAAATATCATATCTTTAATTAAAACCTCCCGAAGATGATAAAAGTAATCGCTTCAGACAAAGAAGGTTTAGTTAAGCTAGAACCTTTTGTAGATGGAGAAATTGTTATTTCACTTGGCTATAGTTTTTCTGGATTTGAATTTTACGAGCCTGTCCGACAAGAGACAGTTTTCAGAAATAGTTTCTTTTTGTGGTCTGCATATCCAAGTATTATTCGTTTTGCAGGGACCAAGGCTAAGAATATCGGAGCAACCCACGTAAATGCTTTGGTGGAGAAGATTGTTTTTGGTGATATACGTGACACAAATCCAAGTAAGTATGTGCACGACCCAAGGGAAGCAGGGTACATCAAGACCACACTTTTTTTCTACAAGATTGTCCAAAACGGCAATCAGTAGTCATATCAGACCCCGCGACAACTGTCGCGGGGTCTAGTTTTATTATTTTGAGACCGCGCCGTAAGGTGCGGGGCTTCGTTTTAAATTAAAATCTTTCGACGCTTAAAATATAGCGTAAAGAAAACACAGGCTTTTTGTTCTAGAAAAGCTGTGCTGTTTGAGCTAAAAGCGAGTTCACAGTTTTCTCAACAAAAAGCCTGTGTTTTTAGCTAGATTTTTCTGCGTCTTGGCTTTTTGGTCACTTTTTTGCTAAGAAAAAAGTGACATGTCTAAAATCGTTTGACAACAAAACCCCTATCTGATAGTATAGGCAAATCCAGTTTTGGCTGGAATTTTTTTACCTAATTAAACTAAATATAGAGATGGCGGTGAACCCTAAGGCTATGCCTTGGATACACGACCTAGCCATGTACCCGCCCGGACGAAGTCCGTTCGGACAGGTTCGATTCTAATCATTTAAATTATGACAAGATCACTTAAAAAAGGTCCATACGTAGACGTAAAGCTACTTAAAAAGATAGCTGGAAAAAAACCTCAAGAAACTGGGGTTATTAAGACTTGGGCAAGATCTTCTCAGATTGCGCCAGAAATGGTTGGTTTTATCTTTGGTGTTCACAATGGTCGAAAGCACATTGAAGTTCTTGTTTCTGAAGACATGGTTGGTCACAGACTTGGAGAATTTTCTCCTACAAGAACTTTCCACAGACACGGAGGTAAGCTTATGAAAGAGCTTGAGCAAAAGAAGAAAGAATCTGAAATTGCAGCAGCACAAGCAGCTAAAACAGCAGCTTCATCAGCTAAGAAATAATAATCTCTATTTATATTTGTATGAAAGCAATATTAAAAAATTACAGACAATCTCCTAGAAAAGTTCGCCTAGTGGCTGACTCTGTTAAAGGTAAAAAAGTAGAAGAAGCTCTTCTAAAGCTTAAATTCATGCCAAAACGAGCAACTGAAGTTATCGAAAAACTAATAGCTTCTGCAGCCTCAAACGCAAAAGAAAATTTTGATGCAAATCAAGAACTTTTCGTTCAAAATATTGAAATCAACCAAGGTGTTACTCTAAAAAGATACCGACCACGAGCAAGAGGTTCAGCTTACCGAATCAACAAAAGAACAAGTAATATTGTAGTTACTTTGGCCGACGCTTCTTTGATGAAGTCAAAAAAGAATTCAAAAAAGGTTGAAAAGCCGGTTGAAAACACAGAAAAGAAGGCACCAGCAAAGAAAAAGGTCGCAAAAAAAACTGTTAAAAAAGTAGCGCCAAAGGCGGATAATAAATAATTTATGTCAAAGAAAGTTCACCCATATTCACATAGAATGGTAATACTTAGAGATTGGAAATCTCGATGGTTTGCTACTGATAAAAAATACTCAGACTTTTTGAGAGCAGATATTTTCATTAAAGAATATTTGATGAAGAAACTAAAAGGCTCTTTTGTTTCTGTTATTGAAATTGAAAGAAGTCGAAACGGTATCAGAGTAATAATCAAAACATCACGACCTGGTGTTATTATCGGCCGACAAGGTGAAGGTGCTAAAAAACTAAAAGATGATCTTCTAAAAATGATGAGAAAGAACGATATTGCTATTCCAGAAGATCTGAAAGTCGATATTGTTGAAGTTTCAAATCCAGACGCTGATGCAAAGATCGTTGCGCTTTCTATTGTAGAAGGTCTTGAAAAAAGATTACCTTTCCGAAGAGTTCTAAAGCAAACACTTGAAAAAGTTATGGCTGTTAGAGAAGTAAAAGGAGCTAGAATCCTTATTGGAGGTCGTCTAAACGGTGCTGATATGGCGAGAACAGAATATGTAAAGAAGGGAAGTATTCCTCTTCAGACTTTTAGAGCCGATGTTGACTTTGCTCGTGAGAGAGCTAATATGTCATACGGTGTTATCGGTATCAAAGTTTGGATTTACAAAGGAGAAGTTTTTGATAAAGATAAAAAATAATTAAATTACCATGTTATTTCCAAAGAAAGTAAAATTCAGAAAATGGCAAAGAGGCAGAAAGAATCCTGCGCGACTTTTGCGACCTGATACAAGAGGTATTACTCTTGCCTTTGGTTCATATGGTCTTAAGGCAGAATCTCCTTCACGAATCACTTCAAATCAAATCGAATCAGCCAGAAAAGCACTTGTAAGAGAGCTGACAAAGGTTGGAAAGATTTGGATCAGAATTTTCCCAGATAGACCAATAACTGCAAAGGCTGCTGAAGTTGGTATGGGTAAGGGTAAAGGAGACCTTAAAGGATATTGCTTTGAGGTGAGACCAGGAAGAATGATCTTTGAAGTAGATGGAGTTTCAGAAACTGTTTCAAGAGAAGCGCTTCGAAAAGCTGGAACAAAACTACCTGTTAAGACAAGAATAGTTTCAAGAGAACATAAATAATATGAGAAAAGATTTTAGCAAAATGAAAAACGATGAGCTCGCAAAAGAACTGCAAAGCAGACGAGCTGATCTCCAAAAGATTAAATTTACTTTTTCGCACGGAGGAAACAAAGATACGAAAAAGCAATCAAATCTTAAAAGAGACATTTCAAAAATTTTGACTGAAATCAAAAAAAGAGAATTAAGTAAATAATTTAAATATGAAAACAACAGATACAAAAACTAAAAATCCAAAGATATTGCGCGGAGTTGTCGTGGGAACAAAGAACGACAAGACTGCGGTTGTTTCTGTTGCACGATTCGTTAAGCACCCTAAATATCACAAGTTCTTCAAGAAAGATAAGAAATATCAAGTTCATGATGAACTAAATTCAGCGGCTGTGGGCGATAAGGTCGAAATACAAGAAGTACGACCAATCTCTAAAACAAAGAGATTTGTTATAAAGAAATAACAATAATTTTATGATACAAGATGGCTCAAATGTAAAAGTAACAGACAACGGAGGTGGTAAAGACGCCAAAGTTTTCAAAGTGCTTGGTGGTTCAAAAAGACGATATGCAGAAATCGGCGACTTGGTTGTTATTTCTATAAAGTCGGCAGAACCTCGAAAAATGATCAAGAAAAAAGATGTTCACCACGCTGTTGTTGTAAGACAACGAAAACCTTTCAGAAGAAAGGATGGTTCTTATATCAGTTTTGATGACAACGCAGTTGTTATTATCGATAAAGGAAAGAAAGAACCAAAAGCGGGTAGAATCTTTGGTCCTATTCCAAGAGAAATTGGTGAACTTGGATACCAAAAAATTGTTTCTTTAGCACCTGAAGTACTATAATTTTATGATTAAGAAAAACGACAACGTAATAGTTATCACAGGAAGTGATAAAGGTAAGAAGGGAAAAGTTCTTCGCGTTTTAAGTGCTGAGTCAAAAGTTATTGTAGAAGGTATTGCAATAAAAAAGCGACACACTAAAGCAAAAGGAACAAAGCAACCAGGACAAATTATCGAAATTCCTGCTGCTATCCATATTTCAAACGTAAAACTTGCTGACGCACCAAAAAAGACAGCAAAATCAAAGAAATAGTTTTGTTATATAACCCACATAAATATTATGAAAACAGTAAAAGAAAAAATTAAAGATTCGTATAACGCCTTGAAAGGAGAGTTTGGCTATAAAAATTCTATGGCCGCTCCAAAAATCACAAAGGTGGTTATTTCTGTGGGAACTGGTTCAAAAATGCGAAACGATAAAAACAAAAACACTTTTATCGCAGACAGAATTGCAAAAATCACTGGTCAAAAACCAGCAATGCGACAAGCAAAGAAATCTATCGCTCAATTCAAAGTTAGACAAGGTGAGCCAATCGGTATGATGGTAACGCTTCGAGGAGAAAAAATGTATTCTTTTATTGATAAGCTGATAAACATTGCTCTTCCACGAACAAAAGACTTCCGAGGAGTTGATTCAAAAATTATCGACAATATTGGAAACCTAACTCTTGGAGTTCGCGAACACACTATTTTCCCAGAAACAGGTGATGAAGAATTGAAAGATGTTTTCGGAATGGCGGTAACTATTGCAACTACAGCAAAAACAAAAGCAGAAGCAAAAGCTTTGTTTGATCACATCGGAATGCCATTTAAAAAAGTCTCAGAACCAAAGAAAAAGAAGAAATAATTCAAAAACAAAAACCACCGAGAGGTGGTTTTTGTTTTTAATAAAATTGGGTGGTCCTGTTAGGACCACCCTTTGCGATTCATTATTATTTTCATTATTTGCCAAGCGTTGAGTGCCGCACCTTTTCTTAGGTTGTCGGCAACAACCCAAAGGCTCACAATTCTTGGATCATCTTTGTCTACGCGAATTCTGCTAACATAGACCAGGTTTTCTCCAGAGGCTTCTAAGGCGGTGAAATACTCACTGTTGTCACAGGGTATTTCAACCCCAGTACCTTCTCGAGATAGTATTTCCATCACAGAAGCTGCTGTTGTTGGCTTTTCAAATCTCGCAACTACAGACATTGAGTGCGATCTTTCAACAGCAACCCTTGTCGATGTTGCATAGACCGGAAGGTCGGGGAGCTCCATGATCTTTCTGGTTTCCATTTTGATCTTTAGCTCCTCGGTACTTTCACCGCTTCCTGTGATACTTCCGCAAACTGGAACCACGTTCCTGAAAAGCTGTGGTCGAAAAACCATTTCAGTTTTCGGAACGGGTATTCGCAGAGACTCTTTGCGCAGTTGTTCAGACCCTTCTTTCCCAGCCCCGCTTGCAGATTGAAAGGTTGTAACGTGAAGCGAGGACAACCTAAGTTCCTTGTGAAGGGGATTAATTGCAACAACAAGTTGTGTGGTTGTGCAGTTTGGACTTGCAACGATCCTTTCATCTCCTATCAGTAAATGCCCATTTACTTCAGGCACGATCAACTTAATAGCCGGCTCTTCCTGCATTCTGAATGCATCGGATTTATCGATAACGATTGAGCCTCTTGCAGAAAACTCAGGAAGTATCTCCTTTGCAGCTTTGGCTGGTAGGGCAGACAAAATAAAGTTTGGGGGTTCGCTCAAGAGTTCTCCAACGGTTGTAAGCCCACCCCTTCGAGAAGATCCAGAGACTCTGACCCGGTCTCTATTGAAACCACCCTGTTTGAGCCCCGCAAAGAAGTGTATTAAACACTTCTTTGCGGGGCGAGTTCATCATTTTCTTAGCTTAAAATCTATTATTTTTAGGTGGTATGTGTGGGTCTAGCCTTTTGCTTACTTTTTGGTAATGAAAAAGTAAGGAGGCCCATTGACTTTTTAGTCCTTTTTGTTAATATACAAACATCAGCAAAAAGCTGATAGATCCTGTTTAATCCGTGTTTCTCCTTGTGTTTTTCTGGCCATTTGGCTCGAAAATACAAGTAAAAACACGAGATATTGCAGTTTCTTTTATAAATAACAACCAAAAGCTTGCTTTTGGTTTAGATCAGAATATGGCAAAAAGATCAGTCTTGGCTCGACAAGCAAAACGCGTAAAACTTCACGCAAAATTTGCTAAAAAACGAGCAGAACTAAAAGCCTCTGGTGATTTTGAAGCTTTGCAAAAACTTCCAAAGAATTCTTCATCATCGAGACTAAAAAATAGATGCGTGGCAACAGGTCGAGGAAAAGGTTTTCTTCGTGATTTTGGTCTTTCTCGAATCAAGTTTCGAGAATTGGCAAATGAAGGAGAAATTCCAGGTATTAGAAAATCTTCTTGGTAATCTACAAATTTTATGGATAAAATCGGAGAAATGTTAATAACAATAAAGAATGCAGGACGAGCATCAAAAGCGAGTGTTGTACTTCCTTATTCAAACTTGCGACATGCAGTTGCAGAATGTCTTTCTAAACAAAATTACGTAGGCACTATTGCAAAGAAGACAGACAAGAAAAACAAACCTGTTCTTGAAATATCTATTTCTTATGAAGGAAGACTTCCAAAAGTTACAAACGTGGAAAGAATCTCAAAACCTTCAAGAAGAATTTATATAAAAGCAAAAGAAATCAGACCTGTTAAAAACGGCGCTGGTTTGCTTGTTGTTTCAACACCAAAAGGTGTTCTAACAGGTGATGAAGCTCGAAAAGAGTTGGTCGGCGGAGAAGCATTATTTAAAATTTGGTAATTATATTTTATGTCTAGAGTAGGAAAACAAATAGTAGAAATACCAAATGGCACAGATGTTAATCTTGCTGGTGGTGTAATTACTGTAAAAGGAAAAAAGGGAGAACTTAAAAAAGATTTAAAGACAGATGTTGTTGTGGTTAATATTAACGGCAGCGAAATAACATTTGCTCCACAAAAAGATTCAAATTTTGCGAAAGCACTTTGGGGAACTTATGCTTCTCATGTTAAAAACATGATAAAGGGAGTTAACGAAGGATTTGAAAAGAAATTGCTTGTGGAAGGAGTTGGTTATAAATGGGAAGTTTCTGGAAAGAATGTAAAAATGTCACTTGGATTTTCTCACGAAGTTTTGGTGCCAATCCCAGAAGGACTAACTGTTACAACAGAAAAAAGTACAATGACAATTTCTGGTATCGACAAAGAGCTTGTTGGTCTTTTCTCTGCGAAAATTAGAGATTACAAAAAACCTGAACCTTACAAAGGAAAGGGTATTAGATATGACGGTGAATTTATTAGAAGAAAGCAAGGTAAGAAGTCTGCTTAATATTTTATTTTAGTATTATGAAATCAAAAAATCCTAAAACAGAAAAAAGAGCTAGAATAAAAAGAAAGATACGATCAAAAGTATCTGGTACATCTTCTAGACCTAGACTTTCTGTTTATAAATCAAACAAAAACATTTACGCTCAGCTTATCGATGACAACTCTGGAAAGACTTTAATTTCTGCGTCTGACGTAAAAGGTATTAAAGGTACAAAGAAAGAAAGAGCTTCTTCTGTTGGTAAAATTATCGCAGAAGGTGCACTTGGAATGAAAATAAAAGAAATCGTTTTTGATAGAAATGGTTTTAATTATACAGGTCGAATTAAACTTTTAGCTGACAGCGCTCGAGAGGCTGGATTAAACTTCTAATCTTGTTTCTTAAAATATATGACAACAGATACAAAACAAACAAAAACAGAAGGTGTTGCTGGAGCTCCAACTTCGTCAACAAAACCTCCATTTAGAGGTGGACGAAGTTTTGGCAGAAAGTCAGGACAAGGTGGAGACAGAAAACCAAATAGAAAATTTGCAGAACGTCCAAAGCCAGAATTTGATCAAAAAATCCTAAGTATAAGACGAGTTACTCGTGTTATGGCTGGAGGACGAAGATTCTCTTTCTCTGTAGCAATGCTAATCGGTGACCGAAAAGGTTCTGTGGGGATTGGCCTTGGTAAATCAAACGACACAACTCTTGCAATATCAAAAGCAGTTGCGAACGCAAGAAAAAATATGATTAAGATTTTGACTACAAAAGAAATGTCAATTTCTCATGACGTAAAGGCAAAATACAAAGCTTCTGAGATCTTTCTAATGCCAAACAAAGGAAAAGGTCTTGTGGCCGGAGGAGCTGTTCGAGATATCTTGAATCTTGCTGGTATGAAAAACGTATCAGGAAAAATTCTTTCAAGAAGTAAGAATCAGTTAAACAATGCTAGAGCTGCTATTAAGGCTTTTGGTAAACTAAAAGCACGTAAATAATCACACTACTATGCAACTAAATAATCTTACAAGAAAAACAAAAAATCCGAAGAAAAAAGATGTTGGCCGAGGTGGTAAAAGAGGAAAAACTTCAGGCCGAGGTCACAAAGGACAAGGTCAACACGGTTCACATGGTATGAGACCGCAAATGCGTGATATTATTAAGAAGTTCCCGAAACTTCGAGGTCACGGAAAAAACCGAGGAAAAACATTTAACAGTTCTGTAGTAAAACCTGTTTCTGTGAGCCTTTCAGCTCTTGATACAAGTTTTGAAAACGGAGAAACTGTTTCGCCAAAAAATTTGGTTAGAAAAGGTGTGATTTCTTTGGTAAAAGGGAAGAACCCAGAAGTTAAAATTCTTGCAACAGGAGAAATTTCTAAGAAATTAAATGTTGTAGGATGCTTCGCTTCACAGTCTGCACAAGACAGAATCACTAAAGCCGGAGGTACTATCAAATCTAAATAAAAAATATTATGAGCTTTTGGAGAAAAATAAAAATAGCATTTAAAGATAAGTCTATAAGAAAAAGAATTTTATTCGTATTGTTTATTCTGGTTATTTTTAGACTTCTCTCTTCAATCCCAATACCTGGAGTCGACACTTTCAGACTTCAAGGTTTCCTACAAGGTAGCCAATTTTTGGGAATACTAAACATCTTTTCTGGTGGAGGACTTTCTGCGCTTTCGATTGTAATGCTCGGAGTTGGTCCTTATATTACAGGTTCTATTGTGATGCAACTTCTTACAATGATGTCGCCACGATTGAAATCTCTTTACCACGATGAAGGTGAAGCGGGAAGAACAAAATTCTCTCAATATTCAAGAATACTTACAGTTCCACTTGCAGCAATTCAAGGTTTTGCACTTTTGAAACTGCTAGACAGTCAAGGAATTTTAGAAGCAATGACTTCTTTTGATAAAGCGGTTGCACTTATTGTTGTAACAGCTGGATCAATGTTCCTTGTTTGGCTTGGTGAACTTATAAGTGAAAAGGGTATCGGAAATGGAATTTCAATTCTTATTTTCGCTGGTATCGTTGCTTCAATTCCTGGACAAATAAATCAACTAATCTTTACTTTCACACAAGCACAAATTCCAACATATTTGGCACTGCTTGCTGCGATTGTTTTGATTGTTGCCGGTGTTGTTCTGGTAACTGAAGCTGAAAGATTGATTCCAATAACTTACGCAAGACAAGTTCGAGGTGGGGCTTTGGGTCAATCATCTTCATATCTTCCACTTAAAATAAACCAAGCGGGAGTTATGCCGATTATCTTTGCTCTATCGATACTTTCTTTGCCGCAAATGCTTTCGGGTATTATGGCGAGTTCAAATATCGGAATTATTTCAACTGTGGGGAATTGGTTTATCTGGTTCTCTCAAGCAACACTTTGGTATTCTGTAGCTTACTTTGTGTTTGTGTTTGGATTCACTTATTTCTACACAGCGATTACATTCGAACCAGAATCAGTTGCAACAAATCTTCAAAAAAATGGAGCATTTATTCCAGGAATTAGACCAGGAACATCTACAACAGAATATATCAGTAAGATTGTTACAAGAGTAACTTTCATGGGTGCGTTGTTCCTTGGATTGGTTGCTGTTCTACCGTTTATCTTGCAACAAATTTCAGGTATTCAGACATTGGCGATTGGAGGTACAGCACTTTTGATTGTCGTTTCTGTTATTCTTGATATATTGAAGAAAGTTGATGGACAAATCTCAATGAGACAATACTAAAAGAGAATTTAAAAAGCGCGGGCCGAAGGCCCGCGCTTTTTAATAACAAAATTCCCGGCTCTATGCCGGGTTTTTTGTTTGGGTCGTGGTTTTGATTCCAAACACGCTTCTTATGTACTCGGGGTAATAAGAGAAAAAGTTTTTCTTATTTATCCCGAGTTTGTATTTCATCTTCATGTCCCAAATATCAATATCGTCTATTTCTTCTGGGTTCATGTCGACATCTTCAAAAAAGAACATAGCTCTCTGCATTTCTCTTAATCTGTAAAGAGCTTTGAAATACCTTAACCTGTTTTTACTCAGCTCTTTGAATTCTGGTTGGTTTTTGTATAAACCTAAATGTAGGCTTGTGTCTGAGTACCCACTTTCCGTCTCGATGAAGCTGAGAAACTGACGCTCATGTTCGTATGTATATATTTTCCTGGACACCCTTACTTTTTCACGAAGGGTTTCCAGTTTTTTCCACATCCAATTCCAGTAGTGGAAAAACAGGATGATTAAGGGTAGTAGGTACAACATCGTTTTTATTTAAATATTATCTATTTTTACAAAGTAGTCAAATGTTAGCTTTTAGGTTATAAATCTGGTATTCTAGCTTTATAAATAATTTTAAATTATGCAAAACAATCAACAGACATTTATATTTTTTGGAAGATCGGGGTCAGGAAAAGGAACACAAGCAAAGCTTTTAATAGAATATTTAGAAAAGAATAAAAACAACGGAACTCTGTATGTCGAAACTGGTCAAAAGTTTCGAGATTTTATTGGAAGGGAACATAACTACACATCTTCTCTAACAAAAAATGTTCTGGATGAAGGAGGTTTAATGCCGGTTTTTTTGCCAATTTGGCTTTGGGCTGGAGAATTAGAAAAAAGGTTCACTGGAAAAGAAGATTTAATTTTGGATGGACTTTGCCGAAGACCAGACGAAGCACCTGTGCTTGATTCTGCAATAAAGTTTTACGGACTTGAAAAGCCAAATGTTATCTACATAAAAACAGGAAAAGAGTGGTCGCTTGAAAGACTTAAATCAAGAGGACGAGAAGACGACGACAGAGAAGAAGATATGCTTAGAAAACTTGAATGGTTCGACTGGAACGTTATTCCTTCAATGTTTTATTTCCGAGAAAGCAGAGATTTTAATTTCATAGAAATAAACGGTGAGCAACCAATAGAAAAAGTTCACGAAGAAATAATTTCAAAAATTTTCGGCACAAAATAAAATGATAAGAATCAAGACAAAAGAAGATATTGAAAAACTTAGAGAGGGCGGAAAACGCCATGCTTTTATCTTGAAAAAAGTTTCTGACATGGTCGCACCGGGCGTGACAACAAAAGAGCTCGACGAATATGCGCATCAGCTTATCATCGAAGGTGGTGACACTCCGGCATTTCTTGGCTACACCCCAGAAGGTGTTTCTTACCCGTATCCAGCATCGCTTTGTGTTTCTGTAAATGATGAAATTGTTCACGGAATTCCGTCTGATTTTGTTTTGGAAGAAGGCGATATTGTTTCTTTAGATTTGGGTCTTGTTCACAAAGGGATGATTACTGATGCAGCCATAACAGTTCCGGTGGGAAATGTTTCAAAAGAAGCAGAAAAGCTCATGAATATAACACGAGAGGCTTTGAGTGTTGCTATAAAACAAATAAAGCCAGGTAACAAAACAGGTGATATTGGAAACGCAATAGAAAAATTTGTCGAGCCTTATGGATATGGAATTGTAAAAATTCTTTCTGGTCATGGTGTTGGATATTCTGTTCACGAAGATCCATATGTGCCAAATTACGGAAAGGCTGGAACAGGTGACGAGCTTGTTCCCGGGATGGTTATTGCCGTTGAACCAATGCTTAATTTAGGAACAGATGAAGTTTTTGTAACCGATGACGAATATACTTATATAACTGCCGATGAAAAAATCTCTGCGCATTTTGAACATACTATTTTGGTGACTGAGGATGGTTGTGAGGTGTTGACAAAATAGCTTGATTTTAAAAACCTCAATAATATTTTATTTTTGGTTTTCTTGCTTTTATTCTTTCTATGACTATACTAAAAACAATAAAGCTCTTTGATTTTAAGGGCTGAAAACTAAAACTCAACCGCATGAGTAGCGTGTTCGACCAAACCTTTGAATTCCTTGCATCTTTTAAAAATCATTTTGATACCAGTAGTTTTTCATTCGATCGTCAAAAAGATGAAGAAGTACTCGACTTTCTAGAGCGGCAGAATTTCTACAATATGGATTTAGTAAAAAATGTTCATATATTTTTTCGGAAAACCAATTTACTGAGATTTGATATTTCTGACAGAAAACCTCTAGACGAAACCCCAGAAGTTAAAAAGGTATACTCCAGGGTCAATGACCCAGAGGTTCCTTGGACGTGTCATATTGCGGCGTCATATCTTGCGATAAATAGCAAGCAATGGAGTTCTCATATTTTTGGTTTTGTAAGTCAGAACTTAAGAGATGATGAGGTACACACTATGCTTCACAGCTTTAATGCTGGGAATGGAAAAGAATTCCTTGATACAAAAAACCAAAGTCGTTGCGACTATGAAGAATATTGGGTGGAGAAATATGGTAAAAAACAAGGTATTGAAAAACCTCGTTTTACCATTTCAGACCTTCATTCTTATATTGGGGTAAGAATACCTCAAAATGTAACCAAGGATATCTTTGGCGATGATCCGAATCGTCAAGAAAATTTCTGGGGTTACGTTAAGTATAAAATATTCCATGACGAGGAGAAAACAGAATGGTTTATAGATGTTGTTAACAATAATGGTGAAGGTTGGGTTCACGAGCCTTCAAAAAGGTAATGAAAACGTGACAATCTTGAGCACCTCCGCACATGCGGAGGTGCTTTCCTTTTCTTAAATAAAAATTATTTTGCTACAATAGAGGAATGGAAGGTACATATTTTAAAGAAACTCCGAAGTTTAATTCTCCAGAAGAGGAGATAGATTTTTTGCGTAAACATATCGAAGAGAGAGAAAAAGAACTTCGTGAATCAAATATTTCAAAATCACGCGAAGAAGTTTCAAGAGAAGCTGTTTCTGCATATGAAATGTTAGACAGCGAAGAGATTTTAAATAAAGGATACAAAGCAGAAGAAAAACACGCAGAGCAAGTTGTTTTGAAATTAAAACCAGAAGAGCACGATGACAAAATGTCTGAAATCTACGGATATCTTTTAGAACACGGGATAAAAAACACACTCGACCTGGTTTCTCGAATGAACAACCCACATATCGAAGACGACGTTCATAGATTTTTGGTTCAATTTTTGCATGCAAGTGGAAATATTCCAGGATTAAAAGAGACTTCACCAGAATTTAAATCTCTAAATCTTGCGCTTTTTGAAATTACTTTGCCAGGAAATGTAAAAGAAGAAAAAAGAACTTTCATTGATTTTATTACAGGAATGAAGCAGTTTCTTTCTGGAATGCAGGCAATCTCTCGCGGTGAACACAATAAAGACAAACAATATTACACTCTTGAAATCGCAAATGCTTACAATTCAAACGACTTGGTTATTTACGTTTCTGTTCCAAGAGAAAAAAAGGAATTACTCGAAAAGCAAATCCTAGCTTTCTATCACAGCGCAAAGATAAACGAAGTTACAGATGATTACAATATTTTTAGTCAGGACTCTGAAATCGTCGCTTCATATGCAACTCTTCGTGAAGAAGATGTTTTTCCAATAGCAACTCACGATGAGCTTGGTCACGACCCGATGAACGCTGTTTTAAATGCATTTTCAAAACTCGGGCTCGATTCAGAAGGTGCGGCGATTCAGATTGTCGTGGTGCCAATGGGTGAGAGTTTGATAAAAAAGTTTTCTGGGATTTTAGAAAAAGTTAAAAAGGGTGAAAAGCTTAAAGATGCTATCGACGAATACGCTGTCGTAAAAAAAGAACTGAAAAACTTTGCAGTTGGAATTTTCAATCCGAAAAAAGTTGAAAAAGAAGAAGAGAGAAAAGAAGCTGACACAGATGCTATTGAAGCTATAAACAAAAAGCTAAAAAGCACGGTCGTGAATACAAGTATCAGAATTATTGCTTCGGCACATTCTAAAAACAGAGCACAAGATATTGTTTCTGATATTGAATCTTCTTTCGAGCAGTTTAATAAATCAAAATCAAATAGTTTTAAATTTGAAAGAGTAAAAGAATCTTCTTTGCCAGTATTTTTGCATAATTTTTCTTTCAGAGTTCCAAACGAAAAAGAATCGATGTCACTAAACCTCGAAGAGCTTTCGACTGTTTTTCACTTCCCAATAAGCGAATCAACAACTCCAGAATTGAAAGAATCAAAAGCTGGACAAGCGCCAGCTCCGACAAACATGACACTCGAAGGACTTCGTCTTGGAACAAATATTTACAGAGGAAAAGAAACTCCAGTTTTCATGCAGCCAGAAGACAGGCTTCGACACCTTTATATTATCGGTCAAACAGGAACAGGAAAAACTGGAATTATGATGAATATGATTATTCAAGATATCCAAGCTGGAAATGGTGTTTGTTATATCGATCCTCATGGAAACGATATTGAAACGATTCTCGCGAATATTCCAAAAGAAAGAATCGATGATGTTATTTACTTTGATCCAGCATATACGCCGCGCCCAATGGGACTAAACATGCTCGAATATGACATTTCAAGACCAGAGCAAAAAACTTTTGTGATAAACGAACTTATGGGAATTTTCAATCAGCTTTTTGATATGAAAACAGCCGGTGGTCCAATGTTCGAACAATATTTCAAAAACAGTGCAAACTTGGTTATGGACGATCCAGAAACAGGTTCGACCTTGCTTGAAATTAGCCGTGTTTTGTCAGACAAAAAATTCCGCGATATGAAGTTGGCAAAAACAAACAACCCGCTCGTAAAGCAATTTTGGAAAAATGCTGAAGCAACCCAAGGAGAACAAGGTCTTGAAAACTTCGTTCCGTATATCACTTCAAAATTTGATACATTTATCTCAAACGAAATTATGAGACCGATAGTTACTCAAGAAAAGTCGGCATTTAATTTCCGGGATATTATGGACAATAAAAAGATCTTGCTTGTGAACCTTTCAAAGGGAAGACTTGGTGAGATAAACTCAAACCTTATCGGACTTATTCTCGTCGGTAAGCTTCAAATGGCAGCGCTATCTCGAGCAGATTCTGTTGGAACAAATTTTTCACCTTTCTATCTTTATATCGACGAATTCCAAAACGTTGTCACACCTTCAATAACTTCAATCCTTTCAGAAGCTAGAAAGTATAAGCTGTCTTTAAATGTGGCACATCAATATTTGGCTCAGCTTCCCGACAATATTAAAAGTGCTGTTTTGGGTAACGTGGGTTCGATGGCGATTTTCAGAATTAGTGCCGAAGATGCAGAAGCTTTACAAAAAAGAGTTGAACCAATTTTCACTGTTTCCGATATTATCAAGCTCGATAACCGAAACGCGTATATGGCGATGATTATGGGCGGACAGCCAGCAAAACCTTTTAGTATGAAAACCGACAACTGGCCACAAGGAAATAATTCGATAGTTGATCCGATAAAAGAACTTTCATATATGAAATTTGGTCGGCCGAGAGATGAAGTAGAGGGGGAGGTGATGGAGAAATTTGAGAAATTCTAATAAAAATCCCTTCGGGGATTTTTTGATTTTCTCTTACTTTTGTCTTGAAGCAAAAGTAACAAAAATTCAAGACCTAATTAAATATTGCTTAAAATAATAGATTTTGAGCCAAGAAAATGATGAACTCGCCAGAAGAAGAAGTGTATATACACTTCTTCTTCTGGCTCAAACAGCATCATTTTCTAAGGCAAAATACTATTATTTTTGCGTCGCAATATTTAAAACGGTCGGAAGTGGTTACTGGGCGTGTATTGACAAAAATAATGAATATGCTATAATATATATAATAAGTACTTTTATATATAAATGAGCGTTTGCCATAGCTTTTAGTGCTTTATGAGCTTTAAAAGCTGTGGCAATAATGCCCAGTGTAACTAAATTCACATAGCAATGGCTTACACACAAGTCGTTGAGATGTTAGGTGAAAACCTTGCATCTTCTCTCGAGCTCCTGAAGAAGTGGCTCGGATGGTTTGGTAGTTTCAAGCCCGTCATTGACCGTTTTCATCAAATCCGCAAGGAGGATCTGATGGGATTGGTTAAAGGCTCACACGAGATCGTGGGGGTTAGGGAGTATGAGCGCTCAGAGTGGCTTTCTGCCACCATCGATCTCGATAGCGAGGCGATGCCGCCGTGGCTCAATTCTAGCATGAAGATTGAAAGCCATATTGGCGAAGGGAAAGTGTTGATCGAAAAACGATCACCCAACGATCTCTATATCGATGGCAAGAAGGTTGTTCTTTACCGACCGAAACTTAGGTTGGTTAGCAAGGACGACATTCAAAGGGAGATCGCCGAGAAACCTCTCCTAAATGCCTGCGTGCTTGGGTTCTTGAAAAAGAACCCCGAGTTCATCCCCGATACCTGGAAGAAGAAGGATTACGGTGACACCCTCAGGGTGCACTTTCTGGGCACAATCTGGCGTAGTGCCGACGATTTCCTCTGGGTTCGCTTTGCCTGCTTCGACCATGGCGAATGGCGTGAAGGTATAGTTGAGATCTATGAACATGGTTGGGATGGCCGCGATCCTGTGGCGCGCCTCGAAGCCTAAGCACACACGCCAAGAAGGATGGCGAAACGATCCTCTCGAACCCCGCACAGCAATGTGCGGGGTTCTTTCATTTGCATTTGATTCAAACCTCTTTAAATGATAATATCACAGTATTTAACAAGTTAAATCTAATTGTATTTATGGATTTAAAAAGAGAAAGAACATTCGTATTATCATAAAACACGATGGTGTCCAAAGATCGCTGGTGGGCGAAATAATCGGCCGAATTGAGAGAACAGGACTTAAAATATCAGCGATGAAAATGTTTAAAGCAGACGAAAAATCTGTTTTAGAACACTATGGAAAAGACGATGCTTGGTGTCTAGAAAAGGGAACAAAGACAGTTGAAAATCTAAAAAGCTGCTGGTCGTCCGGTAGAAAAAGAAGCTATCGAATACGGAAGAGATATAATCAGAGCTTTGGTCGCTAAATTTATGACATGCGGACCAATCGTTGCGATGGTTGTTGAAGGTTCACAGGCTGTCGGAGTTGTAAAAAGCTTGTTGGCGGAACAGAACCTCTAACTTCTGACGTTGGAACGATACGAGGAGATCTAACAACAGACTCGTATCAACTTGCAAATCTTGATTCTCGATCAGTGAGAAACTTGATTCACTGTACAGACAAACCAGAAGAAGCAGAAAAAGAAATAAATATTTGGTTCAAACCTGAAGAAATAATGAACTACACTCATATAAATGAAAAAGTTCTACACGATATAAATCTAGACGGAATATTTGAATAAAAATAAAAGCGGGCGCCGGAGGCGCCCACTTTTGTTTTTATATTTTTCTTGTCAATGTGGATATTTAAAAAAGTGAAATTTTTTATTCTTGTAAATATTGTTTTTTATTTCTATGCAATATAAAATGAAAGTACGGTTATTTAAGATTATTATCTAGACAAGTATTATAGGGGAGCAGTATGTTGAAATATTCCGTGGAATACTTCACTTCGCACCCACCTAAGCGTAAAAGCTAGGATAATACATCTTGATAGCCGTAAAAAGTATCCATTCCACTTGTTGGGATGGGTTTTTTCATTTTTATTTAGTAAAATATACTTTGTCATGATACATAGAAGACAAAAATTTTTTAAATCATTTTCACTTTGGTTATTTTTCGTTTTTATAATGAACAGCTTGGCAAACTTTTTCTTTTGGTATTCAAGTATAAAAGAATTTGATATGCTAATGCATTTTCTCGGCGGATTCACGGCTTCTCTTTTTTCTTTTTGGTTTATATATAAAAAGTGTGTTCTTTGGATTGAAGAAGGAAATACAGGAAAAGCTTTCAGGGTCATACTTCTTTTGGTTGTTGTTATCGCTCTTTTATGGGAAATAATGGAATTTACCGTTCAAGGACTTTTCGACGTTAAAATTTTGGCTGATATTCCAGACTCTTTCAGTGACTTGGCTTTTGGAGCGCTCGGTGGAGTGGTTGGATTTATGTATCTTTTGAGAAAATATAAAAAAGAAAGAAGTAAAGACACTATCACTATTTAATTATGTCTTCAAAATTGAAATTAAAATTTTGTGGAGGTGCAGGAAGCGTAACTGGCGCTAACTTTCTTTTGTATAACGAAGAGGTAAAAATATTGGTTGATTGTGGACTTGAACAAGGAACCAAAATGGCAGAAGTCGGCAATTGGGAACCTTTTCCATATAACCCAAGCGAAATCGATTATTTGTTCGTAACACACGCTCACACAGATCATATTGGACGAATTCCAAAGCTAATTTACGACGGTTTTAAAGGAAAGATAATAAGTACGCCGGCGACAAAAGATTTGTCGAGAGTAATGCTCGAAGATACTTCAAATATTCTTTCTAATTCAGAATCCGGGAAACAATTTGATTTAGACAAAATATATTCAGAAAAAATTGTTTACCATGCTTTTAGTTTGTGGGAAACGCTGGACTATCATACTAAAAAAGATATTGGCGCTGGCATTGAAATATTTTTCAAAGATGCGGGACATATTTTGGGTTCGGCGATGATAGAGATGACAAAAAATGGCAAGAAGATAGTTTTTACGGGAGACTTAGGAAATTCACCATCGCCACTTTTGGCAGATACAGAATACATCGACAGCACTGACTATATTGTGATGGAAAGTGTTTATGGAAACAGAAATCACGAAGAAAGAAAAGAGAGAAGAGAAAATTTAAAGAAAATAATTTTAGAAAATCACAAAAGATCTGGGGTTTTGGTCGTGCCGATTTTTTCTTTAGAAAGAACTCAGGAATTTTTATATGAAATAAATGAGATGGTTGAATCGGGTGAAGTTCCAAATATGCCGGTTTTTGTTGATTCACCGCTTGCGATAAAAGTTACAGATGTTTTTTACAAACACAAAAATTTATTCAAAGAATCTGTCAGACAAGATATTTCATCGGGTGACGATATTTTTAAATTTAAAGGTTTAAAAGAAACAGAAAGAACAAAAGACTCAAAAGCTATTTTAAATTCGAAAAATCCAAAAATTATTATGGCTGGATCTGGAATGTCGGCCGGTGGGCGAGTCATGCATCACGAGAAAAATTACCTAAGCGATCCAAACACGACACTTTTGATAACAGGTTTTCAAACCCCAGGAACTCCAGGCAGATTAATCGCAGATGGAGCGAAGCAAATTTTAATTTTTGATGAAGCTGTTTCTATAAAAGCACGCATTGAGATTATAAAAGGGTATTCGGGCCACAAAGATTCTGACGGTCTTCTTGATTTTGTTTCTCATATAAAAAATTTGAAAAAGGTTTTTGTGGCGATGGGTGAGCCAAGTGTGGCAATGTTTTTTGCTCAAAGACTGAAAGACAATCTAGGGGTTTTTACACTTGTTCCAACAAAAGATGAAGAAGTGTCGCTTGATTTTTAGTATAATAAAGTTGTGAAAGAATCAAAGAAATTTAAAATTTGTATTGCTGGCGCGGTTGAAACTAACGCCTGTGGATTGGATGCGCTCGATAAGGCAAAAGAGATTGGGAAGTACGTTGCCAAGTCTGGCTCGGTTTTGATTACGGGAGCCGGTAGTGGTTTTCCTCTTTGGGCAGCAAGTGGCGCAAAAGAAGCGGGCGGTCAGACTCTAATGTTTTCTCCGGCTGGAAGTAAATCTGAACACAACGACCTGTACAGATTGCCAGACCATGTTCACGATATAATAGTTTATACAGGTTTTGGATATACTGGGAGCGATTTACTTATGACAAAGTCCTCAGACGCAGTGATAGTTGGTTGTGGGCGCGTAGGGACTATACATGAGTTTACAATGGCTTACGAAGAGGGAAAACCAATTGGAGTGTTAGAAGGCGCTTGGGATACGGATGAGATTATTAGAGCGATAGTTGGTAAGAAAACAAGAACAGATAAACCAATAGTTTTTGACTCTGATCCAAAAAAGCTTGTCGAAAAATTACTTGAAATATTAAAAAATTATTAATTATTATTAAATTTAAAATGAAGAAATACTTTACTAAAAAAAGAGTTATGAACGGAGTTATTGCACTTATTGCGGTTGTGTCGTTTATAAATACTCAAGCAATTATCAAGCTTTCTGGTGGCACACAAAACAACGTAGCTGTGAGTTCAAAAAACCAAAGTGCTCAGGTTTTGTTAAGTCAGAGAAGTTGTATAAAAATTCTTCCCGCTTCAAATAATCACACAACTTTTATCGACCCAGCGAACTTTACAGAAAATTTTGATGGAACATCTTCTCATATGTTTGTGATTGGTCTAAAGATTCGAAACACTTGTAATCAAAGTATTTCTATAATTAGTGAAAGTTATCACTCAAACGGAACTTACCAAAACGCATTTCAAAATATGAGATTGGAAGATTTTCCTAATATTTCAAATCAAACAGTCGCTTCAAACTATTCTTTTGTTGGACCACACCCATCGCCAATATCTGACATTTACGGACTAAGTCAGTCTAATTTTGAAGTTCCAATGACAAACCAAAATGGAATTTCTCCAACAGGTGACGGCGCAATGAAAGTAACAAATATTCCTGCGAATAGTGAAAAAGAATTTATTGTATATTCATACGCAAACGCAAGCCAGCAAAGTTCGCTTCATAATACAAGACTATCTTTGAAAAATATTCGATGGTTTTTAACTCAAAGCTATAGCGACAACAATCTTTCTAGTTCTGATGTAAAAACATATTCTCTAACAAGTGCTGAAGTGGAAAAATATACAACAAGTTATGCAAGGTTTGTTGGCGGGCAAAATTCGGATTGTACAGAGGGGACAGTAATTGGTTATGATGCAAACGGTAATCCAATATACTGTAAGGGTGAAGGTGGCGCTAACGGAAATGATTGTGCAAAAGGTACAATAATCGGATACAACAAAGATGGATCACCGATCTATTGTGGTTAATGTGTAAAACAAAAGGGCCGGCGCGAAGCGCCGGCCCTTTTGAATTAATTATTTAACTTGATCAACTATTCTATTGAAACTTTCTGGGTTTTTCATTGCAATATCAGCAAGAATTTTTCGGTCTACTTCAATATTTTTCTTTTTCAATCCTTCAATAAATCTTGAGTAAGTGATTCCTAGAGCTCTAACAGATGCATTTATTCTTGTTTGCCATAGTCTTCTTCTGTCAGCTTTTTTGTTTCTTCGGTGATCAAAGGCGTGCATTCCAGCGTGAGCAATAGCTTCTGTTGCCATTGCTTCTTTCTTGCTTCGTCCAAATCTGTATCCTTTAACTTGTGCAAGGACATTTTTTCTTCTCTTATTTTTTATTGTTCCTCTTTTAACTCTTGTCATAATATTGTTTTACTTAAAATTATTTTGATTCAGTCTTTGGCTTTCTTACTCTTAAATTATTGTGAGGGAAGAATCTTGCCTTGTCTTTTGCAGTCATAACCATATCAAGTGGAACACGACCTTCAAGTTGATGTGTTCGTGCTTGTCTTGAGTTGAAGTGGTTAAAGCCAGGCTTTCGAGCTTTCAGCTTTCCACTTTTTGTTATTTTTATTCTTTTTGCTAGTGATTTATTTGTTTTCATGATTTTTTGTAGGCTCACTGTTTTCAGTTTTTGCCTTTTTACTATTGTCTCTTTCAATGGTTATCATCACGCCTCGAGGACTTTGTTTTAACGGTTCTGAGACTTTAAAGCCTTCAGTTATAAATTTAAGTACTCGCTCGAGTCTTTCTTGTTTGAATTTACTGTCTGTAAACTTAGTTCTTCCCACAAGATACAACTCTATTTTTATTCTATGACCTTCTTTTAGCCATTCTGAAGCTCTTTTAGCTTTCATTTCAAGATCTCCTTCACCAGTACCGATTTTTATCTGTAAAGACTTGGTTTCTGTGGTGTGAGCCTTTGATTTTATCTGCTTTGCGCGCTTCTTTTGTTCGTACTGAAATTTACCATAATCCATTATTTTTGCAATAGGCGGATTTGTTTTGTCAGAAACTTCAATCAAATCAAGGCCCCTTTCTTGGGCCATGGTTATAGCGTCTCTAGTTTTAACGACCCCGAGGTTCTCCCCAGAAACTCCGTCTAAAAGCCGTACTTCGTTCGCTCGTATTTGATTGTTTATTCTTGTATCCAATCTATTGTAAAACGTTATGATGTTTGCTAATTTTAGCTTATTATTCTATATAAGTCAATATGATTAACGATATCATAAGAATACACAAAAAACTCGGAGAAACACCGCTTGAAGCCCTGGAAAGGGTTCGTTTGGAAAACCCGGAATATTCTAATTTGCCAATGACCTACGCCGGCAGACTCGATCCAATGGCAGAAGGCGAGCTTGTTGTTTTGATTGGCGAGGCGTGCAAGAAAAAAGATGAATATTTAAATATGGACAAAGAATATGAATTTAAAATTCTTTTTGGCTTTAAAACCGATTCCTATGACTTGCTCGGAATTCCAAAAGAGGAAAGCGCTTCTATTGAAAACATTAAAGAAAATCTTGAAAAAGATTTACAAAAGTTTAAAGGAGTTAGAACTCAAGAATATCCACCTTTCTCTTCAAAGACGATAGATGGCGTTCCGCTTTTTCAAAAAACAAAAAATGGCGAAGTTTTTGATCTGCCAACTCGCCAAGTTGAGATCTATGATTTAAAAATTCTTGGCTTCGAAGAAATTTCTGGAGAAAAACTTCTTTCTGAAATTAGAGAGAGAATTTCTTTAGTAAAGGGTGATTTTAGACAAGAAGAAGTTTTAGAATCTTGGAAAAATATTTTATCTCAAAAAGAAGGGGAGAATTTTCTACTTGCAAGAGTTTCAATGTCTTGTTCTTCTGGAACCTATGTCAGGTCTTTGGTCAACAGTCTTTCTTTTCCCGCAACAACTTTTTCTATAAAACGGACAAGAATTTTTAAGAAATAAAATTGACATAAAGTTAAAATCTGTCATAATCCTTTGTCTTGAGTAGTTCTTTCAACAACCAAAACGCACAACATGGTGATGCTTTCTTTGCCTCCTTGGCTTGGATTATCCTTCCACGATTATATGAAGAATCCTTTGGTTCCTCCTTTATTATTCGGACTATTTTTCCTGGTGCTATTTTATGGGATTCGCAAATTTCGTGAACATAAAAAAGCCGCCAAAAAATGAATCCAGCACAGCTAGCCAAAGAGGGGGGGCTTGAGCCCGAACTCACCATCGTTCACATTGCTGACGATATGAAAGCCAGACGTAAAGAAGAAGGGCTTTCTTGTGAGAAGTGTTTTGGAGTATTGAGTAAGTTCGAAATGGAAGAGCTCGACCGTGATATCCAAAGTGCTCGCCGTTAATGCGAACATAAGGAAATGAAAAAGCCCGCAGCCGTAAGGCCGCGGGCTTTTCCTTTTTTCTACATCCAAACTTTTAAAATTATTGCAAATAGTATAAACAAAACAAATTGATATCCTGAATTGATTAAAAATATTTGCCAAGCCATTTTTCTTGGTCTTGCGCTCCATAGGGTTATTCCTGCAATAGTTGGCATTACAAATCCAGCCCAAATCCAAATTGAATTTGTTACCGCAGATATTCCAAAAGCTGTTGTGTATAAGAATTTTGACAAAACCCAAACTTGGAACATTACTAGAATAAATTGGCTTAAGAAAATTTGCCACATTTTCTTTTGAATTTCTCTCATTTTTTCTGGCGGCATATTCATATCCGCGCCAATAGCTTTCATGTATGTTGGTCCAAATAGTAATTTGCTGTGCCAAATTGTTCCCAAAACCATTGCGACAATCGCACAAAGTAGTATTGCTAAAAAATTCATATGTATGTTATTGATTAACTTTTAATAGTTTTATTATAGCATTTATATTTAGATTGGCTGTAAAGATCTTGTTCGATTCCCGCACGCAAAGCATGCAGGTGCTTTGCTCATCTCCACTCAAAAAATAAAAGCGCCGACAGGCGCTAATATTTTTACGAGTGGAGATGGCGGGAATCGAACCCGCGTGTAAATGAGTTTTCAATAAGGGTCTACATGCGTAGATTGTTTTTTGTTTTAAATAATAAATCTTAAGAACAAACAAAACAATTTATTATCGATCTCTTGATTTCAGACTTCTGGGCGAGAAAGCCAGAAGCTTGTCCCGATTTTATGATACTCATATGCGTTATCGGAAGTCCGGCTTATGAGCACTAGCTACTTTAAAAAGTTATGCTAGAGCGAAACCTCTTTTCATTTGAAAAGGAGATTTCACTAATCCGTTAGATTTTCCATCTAAGGTTTTAAGAAAGTTTAACGAGTTATCAAAGCTCGACATGCACTTATTAAAAATTTTCAAATATCAAGACCAATCATCCCCTAAAATATGACAAACAATTTATCATGTTTTAGCGAAGGACTCGCAAACCAAAAGGGAAGTTAGTTCTTCAGTTTTCTTCCCAAATCCCGCTCTATATCTCGCTTCTTTATATTTTGACGTTTGTCGACGATTTTCTTACCACGAGCGAGCGCTATTTCAACTTTCACATATCTATTCTTATTATACAACGAAATAGGCACTATTGTCAAGTTAGCTTCTTTTATCCTTTTCTTTAGCTCTTCAATCTCTTTTCGCTTTAAAAGTATCTTTCTTTCTCGATATGGGTCGTAGTCCTCGCGAGTGTTTTTAGGTTGATATGGCGGAATATGAGCGCCTACAAGATATAGTTCGTCACCGATTATCTTTACATAAGCTTCAGAAATAGAACCCTGACCGGCTTTTATTGTTTTTACCTCAAATCCGAAAAGTGAAAGACCTCCTACGTATTTGTCGAGGATTTCGTAATTAAAGCTTGCTTTTCTGTTTTTTTGAAGTAAAGTCATAAGGTGTTTATGTTAAACTCATTATATTGTATAATGACACGACAATTAAGCCAAAGATTCACAAATAAATCAAATGTCTAAAAAAAACAATAAAAAGAAAAATAAAAAATCGGGGAGCTTTTTAAACAAGCTTTGGACTGTCTTTTTCGTGTTTCTAGCCTTCACCGCATTGTATTCTCTTGTCGTGGAAAGTAAATCCGCAAAACCAGAAGATATTTCACTTTCTTTTCTTTCGACTTTGATCAACCAAGGACAAGTTTCAAATATTTTAGTTGAAGGCGACAAACTCTCTGTCACACTAAACGACGAAGAAAAAACAAAATACGTTTCTAAAAAAGAAAGAGAAGCTTCACTAACAGAAACTCTTTCAAATTACGGAGTCTTAACAGAATCTTTATCTAAAACAGATATCGAGATAAAAAGTGAATCAGGTTTTGGTTTTTGGATTTTAAATCTTCTGCCGATACTTATCCCAGTTCTTTTTATCGTAATTTTCTTCTGGTTTATAATGAGACAAGCGAAAGGTCAGGGAATGCAAGCATTTTCTTTCGGTCAGTCGAAAGCTAAGATCACAGATCCAAACGACAAAAACAAAGTTACTTTCAAAGACGTCGCTGGTGTAAAAGAAGCTAAGCAAGAGTTAGAAGAGATTGTCGACTTTTTGAAAAATCCTAAAAAGTTTATAGACATCGGCGCTGACATTCCAAAAGGTGTTCTTCTCGAAGGTGCGCCAGGAACAGGTAAGACTTTACTCGCTCGAGCTGTGGCCGGAGAAGCAAACGTTCCTTTCTTTCACCTCTCTGGATCTGACTTCGTGGAAATGTTTGTTGGAGTCGGCGCATCTCGTGTGCGAGACCTTTTCGGGATGGCGAAAAAAGCAGCGCCCTCTATTGTCTTTATCGATGAGATAGACGCAGTCGGACGAAAACGAGGAAGCGGACACGGTGGCGGAAACGACGAAAGAGAGCAAACTCTAAACCAAATTTTAACTGAGATGGATGGCTTCGACCAAAATCAAAAAGTTATTGTCATAGCTGCGACAAATAGATCAGATGTTTTAGACAACGCACTACTTCGACCAGGAAGATTTGACCGACGTGTGATGGTGGATTTGCCAGACCGAGCTGACCGAGAAGAGATTTTGAAA